>JUUF01000405.1 GCA_001058355.1 Carnobacterium maltaromaticum | reverse complement strand
CTTATGGATACGAGTACCATTTCACCAAATACATATACTTTTGGATTCTTGCCAAAAAAAGTTGTTGTAGAAATGGTAGAAATTGATGCTCACAATCGTAGTTTAGAACAAAAAGTAAAAACATCTCCGAAATATGTAGCCGTCGCTGCATTAGGGCAAGTTATTTCAACGGTGTTATTTAGATATTTTCAACAATTATTTTTAAAATATCATATTCACCAGCAAGTACTTTTGAAGTGGATAATGTTTGGGTTGTCGATTGCACTCGCATTTATTCTTGCAAAAGTCTATATTAAGTTGGCTCAAAAAAAGTCGCGGATAGGGTTTCGCCGAATGCTAAACGATATATTGCTAAGTTTACATACTGGAATAAGAGAGACTATTCAAACTGGTTTATGATTCTTCTAATAGCCATTATATTCTATTTCTTTTTAAAATCTACTAATGGAACAGAAGGCATCCTTTTAGTTCCTATCACAATATTAGCGCATCTTCTCTTTGTGTTTTGGCTAGGAATGGCTCCAGTCGACCAAAACTATAATCGAAAGAGAATGCAGCTTGTCTCAATCGAAGAGATACAGTAAAACCGAGGAGAATATATGAACAAACTAACTTTTAACGCTTCGAAGTCTATATGTCATAAAATCGTGACAGACTCGAACGGAAAAAAATATCTTATGGATAC
>JUUF01000404.1 GCA_001058355.1 Carnobacterium maltaromaticum | reverse complement strand
AAAGGACGTCGTATTTTAAGCGTTGTTATCTCGATTGTGATTATTGCAGTGTATGCATTTTTACGTTTCCAACGTTATCAAGCAAGACATGAGCGCCAAAAAGAGCAACAAGAACAAGTGAAAAATTCTCAAGTGGTGCAACAAGCGATGCAAGATAATCAAAATAAATTAAACGAAGCTGCTGCTAAAATTAAACAAGCAGCGGATAGCGTTAAAGACAAAAACTCAACAACTGAATCAGAAGAGTTGAAGAATGCTGAGATGAATAAAGCTATCGATGATGGATACAGCATTGTTAAAACAAATGGTAAATTTTATATCGTTAAAGATAATGATTTCTCAAAAGCAATTGAATTAACAGGAGTAACAGAAGCGCTTGTAATCCCTACTACAGAAGAAGAGAAAAACTCAAAATATAATGTGCTAGTTGTGAAAAAAGACGGAGAATACCGAATTGTTGATGAAACAAAAGATGGAAAAGACGTCTTGGTTTTAACAGGCGAAACCATCACTGAAGATACAAAATTTACATTAAAAGGTGACACGCTGTATATCAAATAACAGGATGTGAGCAATCGCGCTCAG
>JUUF01000041.1 GCA_001058355.1 Carnobacterium maltaromaticum | reverse complement strand
GTTGCTGCAACATCAGTTGTTTCTGCTGACGAAAAACAATCAGAGATGAACTGCTATCGCTATGTAGGATTCATCCATGAGTCTGGTGAAACAACTACAGAGTCAACAACTTCAACAGAAGCGACTACAGCAGCTACAACAGCAGAATCTACTGAAGCAACTACTGAGTCAACAACTACAACGACTACTACCACAACCACAACAGAAGAGCCTACAACAGAGGCGCCAACACCTGGTACAACATCATCAGCACCGCAAGTGGTTGCACCAGATGATCATTTATAAGGATAGAGAAGGATTGTTAAATTAAGTTTTAACAATCTTTTTTTATTGGAAAAGATCTTATGGAAATGAAAAAGAATCGGAATTTTTCAGGGAAGATTTGGAAATGTTTGGAAATAAATATTTCCGAAAAGTTCCTTTTGGAGGAAAAAATCGTTGAAAATGTTAAAAAGTTTATAAGAAGATTGAAAAAGTTTGAAATTTTTACATAAAAACTTTATAATTTTCACATAATAAATTAAGGAGGAATATCCAGATGAAAAACAAATGGTTAAAACTATGTGCTGTAGTAGTAATGTTATTTGCTTTTGTTGGACTATCCGCTACAAAAGTAGCGAATGCAGAGACTCCTGAAGTACAATCAGTGAATATTGCTGATTTAACGAAAGAACA
>JUUF01000403.1 GCA_001058355.1 Carnobacterium maltaromaticum | reverse complement strand
TACGGTTTCACCTTTTTACTCATAGTCATAAAGCGTTCCGCCACGTTTTATACCAGGGCGTTGATTCATTCTAATTTGACTCATTTGTGGTATATCCCCTTCACCGGGCATTAAAAAATCTACCCAAATAACTGTTTCTGGAATTTCATTAAACGTTCCCTTGACCGACAAATTATATCCATTTAGAGACACCCCATTGCTTACAGGTCCGACATGTAGTGAGTTCCAGTCAAATTGCACAGACTCTACCTTTGGATAGACAGAGTGCATCCATTTTACAATCTCTTCTTCATGTTCTTTCAACCACGCTAACTG
>JUUF01000402.1 GCA_001058355.1 Carnobacterium maltaromaticum | reverse complement strand
TTTACGGGGGTCAGTGCCTAATAATCTTAGAAGGGGTTTTACTTTTTAGTGATGCTATCAGTAACTTCGCTATACACCACATTAAGATTATCTCGAATCCTTTTCAAGTTACTATAAAACAAGTAATAAGATGAACGTTACAATCGCTAGTCCACCTTGTTTCCAGATAATGCTAATTTGGCTAGTAAGTCCGCCGTATACTGCTACGACGATGATATTGAAAAGTAAGAATCCGACCAATTCTTTAGAGCCAACGATTAATCCAAAGACTAATCCTACGGCAATCATCAAGTTGTAGACACCTTGATTTTTAAAGAGCGTCGTAATATTGGCATTTTTCAATGTTTCAACACTCATATTGAAGACGCGGCTTGTGGCTTCTGAAGTCGTTTGGAGTGTTTCCAAGTAGAAAATATAAACGAATTCCACTGCAACGAGGGCCGTTAAAATAGTAATAATGATAGACATTTGTTATCCTCCTTTTTATTGAACAGAAAAGAGTATACTCTGTTGATTTAATAGAAGCGAATGAAATGTCTTGAAAGGGCGAAACATTGACGGAGTGCACTCAATATGCTATTCTATCCATTGTATAAAAAAGAATCACTACGATTTAGAAAGGAGAAAGATATGAGTTATATTTCAGTAGAACATCTTTCTTTCTCATATGAACAAGAGACAGTACTTGAAGATATTAGCTTTACGGTGGAACCGGGTCAGTTTGTGATTTTGACTGGGGAAAACGGAGCAGCTAAGTCTACTTTAGTAAAAAATATTTTAGGACTCTTAACACCAAAGAGTGGGAAAGCCACTATTGCAAAGAAAAATAGCAATGGCGAGAAGTTATCGATTGGATACGCTCCGCAACAGATTTCTTCTTTTAATGTAGGCTTCCCATCAAATGTGTATGAACTTGTGGCTTCAGGTCGTTACCAACAAGGACGCTGGTTCAAAAAATTAAAAGCAGAAGATCATGAACATATCGAACGTTCTCTCAAATCCGTGGGAATGTGGGATGAGCGTCATAAACGCATCGGAGATTTATCGGGAGGGCAAAAACAACGCATCTGTTTAGCACGAATTTTTGCGACAGACCCAGATTTATTCGTCCTCGATGAACCAACTGCCGGTATGGATAAGGCTTCTAGAGAACGATTCTATCATCTATTACACCACGCTTGCGCTCATCACGGGAAAGCCATTTTAATGGTCACTCATGAGGAAGAAGCGCTTGAACAATACGTGGATAAACATATCCATCTGCAACGAAAGGAGGATTCTCCATGGAGATGTTTTTCTATGGTTTCATGCAAAGAGCATTCATCTCAGGAATAGCGATGGCTTTTATCACGCCGATTCTTGGATTGTTCTTAATTCTTAGAAGACAGTCGCTGATGGCCGACACCTTATCGCACGTATCCCTTGTTGGGGTGGCGCTAGGATTTCTTTTGGGGATGAATCCAACACTCACAACGCTAATTGTGGTGATTATCGCCGCAATTTTCATTGAAGCGATTGGAAAATACTTTAGAGGATATTCTGAAATTACCGTTGCGATTCTAATGTCGGGAGGAATGGCGATTGCCCTCATCCTGATGAATATGCAAAAAGGACGTTCAACATTAAGTGTGGATCAGTTCTTATTCGGTTCGATTGTGACGATTACAAATGAGCAAATGTGGATTATGATTCTATTAGCAGTTGTCGTAGTGGGATTATACGTGATTTTCCGTAAACCACTATATGTATTATCGTTTGATGAAGATACAGCGATGACAGCGGGGTTACCCGTTCGCTTGATGACAAACCTCTTTACGATTATCACAGGGGTTGTGATTGCAGTGATGATGCCAATCGCAGGGTCACTTCTAGTGTCAGCCGTTATTGTATTGCCAGCATCGATTGCGCTTCGAGTGAGCAGTAAGTTTAATGGCGTGATTATCGGCGGTATTATCATCAGTCTGATTGGATTCTTTGCAGGACTTTCAGCTTCCTATATTTACGAAGCACCTCCGGGAGCCGCGATTACATGTGTGTTCCTTGTGATTTTATTTATCTCATTTATCGTGAGTGCCTTCCGTAAAAAAGCATAATGAACAAAGCTTACCATTTATTTGGTAGGCTTTTTTTATTTCTTGACTTGAGTGAAAAAAGGGTTTATATTACGTGGTAACCAGTGGTTAGTATTGACAGTTGAGGTGTTGAAATGAATCAATTGATATATCGTTTAATTTCAAAGAGAAAGAAAATTAGTCCACATATTGAAAAATTCGAGTTTGATATTGGGATATTCATTGTTAGTATTTGGGTTGTTGAAAAGAATAACCAATACTTCTTAATTGATAGTGGTTTAGCTAAATTATTACCCCGAATGGCAGAGTATGTTGTTCGTAATTTTTATGATAAGGAAAGAGTTGCTGGAGTATTTTTAACGCATGGGCATTCTGACCATATTGGGGGAATTCCAACGTTAAAAACATTACTACCAAATCTTCCTATTGTAATCGACAGCAGAGAAATTCCTTTTGTCTCAGGAGAAAAACCATATCCTGGTCGAGAGAAGCTAGAGCCTATCACTTTTAAAAAACAGGATTTCATTGAGTTAGGAACTCCCGAATCAAATGAGTTGTTAGAACAAGCCGGACTCAAAGCGATTTATTCACCAGGGCACTCGCCGGGACATACCTGTTATTATCATGCAGAGGATAATCTATTAATTGGAGGAGATCTTCTGACGACGAACAGAGCGGGAGTGTTGAGCGCACCAATGAAAGAATATACAGCAGATATGCCGAAAGCTTTAGAAACAGCTCATTCAGTATTGAAAGAATATAGCCAAGCTATACTTTCTGTTGCTCATGGTGGAGAAGTGAAGAATGCTTTGCAAGAAATGGAGAAAAGTGAATGGTTTCAGAACAGTTAACAAGAGATAGAATTTTAGAAGCGGCAAGTAGTCTTTTTGCAGAAAAGTCTTTTCAAGAGGTTGGAATTCGAGAAATTGCCAAACGTGCAGGATGCTCTCATACAACTATTTATCTTTATTTTAAAAATAAGGATGAAATTCTGTTTGAAGTTGCTAGTGCTCCACTAGAAAAGTTATATCAAACGTCATTAGAAATCTATCAATCGAGCGAGAGCATAGAAAATAGATTGTTAGAGGTATGTCATCACTTCATACGCTTTGGGTTTCAATATGCGAGTTCCAATCAGCTTCTATTTATTGTTGAAGGGGAAGAAGTTGATTTACCCGAATTCACGAAACCAATTAATCAGTTAAGAATGAAGAGTTTCAACATACTAAAATCTTTAATTCAAGCAGTATTACCTCAATCAATTAGTGAAGAAAAATTATTCAATATCGTCCGCGGAACCTATTTGTTTTTACAAGGAATGGTGATTAACTACGCTTCTGGGGATTGTGGATATAACGAAAGATTGCAGACAATTGTAACAGATTACTTAACCTTCACATTATTGGATCGAAAGAATCTGTAAAAAAGTAACTATTTTTGGAGGACAAGCATGTGATTATACAGGCGTTATCGAGTATGGTGACGATACTTGCGGTCATCGCGCTCGGCTATCTCTTGCAAGCCAAGGGATGGTTCAAGGAAGGGTTCAGCAAGAGCATTGCGGATTTGATTTTGAAGATTGCTTTGCCAGCGTCCATCTTTGTTTCAGTATTAAAATTTATTACAAAAGAACAACTCGTGAGTTTCTTTGGAGCGAGCCTTTATCCATTGATTGCGGTGATTCTAGGCTACATCGTGGCATGGGGAGCAGTTGTCTTATTCAAAGTTCCAGTTGGAAGACGCGGAGTGATGCTCAATACATTCGTCAATGCGAACACGGTCTTTATGGGGCTGCCGCTCAATCTCTCTCTTTTTGGAGAAGAAGCGATGCCGTACTTCCTGGTTTACTATGTCATTAATACATTGTCGATTTTTACTGTTGGAACTTATGTCGTAGCAATTGATCGTCCTGATGGAACCAAAAATAAAGGAATCGAGTGGAAGAGCCTCTGTTCACCACCGCTCATTGCGTTCTTAGGGGCATTAGTAGTTGTGGCGCTTGGAATTCCAATTCCATCATTTGCACAAAATTCCATTAGTATAGTAGGAAGTTTAGTGACGCCATTGTCGCTCATGTATATCGGGATCAACCTTCAGCAAAGTGGTCTTGGAACATTGCGCATCGACCGCGATACTGTAATTGCGCTAGCAGGGCGCTTTATTATTTTCCCAATGTTAATGGTATTGGTGTTACTTATTGGAGGAGCGGATAATCCCTTATTAAAAGAAACTTTTATTATTCAGTCGACTATTCCAACGCTGGTGATTATGCCTATTTTAGCGGCAGAAGCTAAAGGAGATGTTGATTTTGCGACGAATGTGGTGACGATGACAACCATTGCTTACTTAGCAGTATTGCCATTGTGGTCGTTATTTTTATTTCTAATTTAACGCAATTACCATATATGGT
>JUUF01000401.1 GCA_001058355.1 Carnobacterium maltaromaticum | reverse complement strand
TCAAAAGATGAGAAGATGGACAAAAAGATGGGAAAAATGGACGATATGACACAGGCTACCTTTACAACATTAGAGGGGAAAGAAGTTTCATTAGCGGATTATAAAGGGAAAAAAGTTTATTTGAAGTTTTGGGCTTCATGGTGCCCAATTTGTCTATCTGGACTAGCGGACATTACACAACTTTCTGAAATGCCACCAAAAGATTCAGTGATTCTTACTGTCATTGCACCTGGTGTGAACCGCGAGAAATCTTTAGAGGACTTCAAAAAATGGTTTGACGGGGTAGACTACCATTCATTACCAGTACTCGTAGATAAAGACGGTCAATTCTTGAAGAAACTCGGAGTCGTTGGATACCCAACTTCAGCATTTATCGATGCTAATGGAAAAGTTGTCAGAGTTCAACCAGGACACGTTTCTAATGACGATATCGTAAAAACGCTAGAAAGCCTATAAGAAAGGAGAGTTCTCTATGGATAAAAAATTAGTGGTGACACTCTTTGCCGTAGTCATCATTCTTTTAGGAGTGCTTTATTTTGCCAAAGGAGGTACCCTTGCAAAGGATTCAAAAGCTGATGAAATCTCAAACAAGGTAACCAAACTAATGGCAACAGATAACACTACTAGTGAAATGAAAAAGGAAGGTGAACATATGAAAGAGATATATTTAGCAGGTGGATGTTTTTGGGGATTAGAAGAATACTTTTCTAGAATTAATGGTGTTATTGATGTTGTTAGTGGATACGCAAATGGAAAGGTTGAAACGACTAATTATAAGCTCATTCATGATACAGACCATGCGGAAACGATTCATGTTACTTATGATGCTGATAAGATTTCCCTACGCGAGTTATTGTTGTATTACTTTAGAGTCATTGATCCATTTTCTGTGAATAAACAAGGAAATGATACTGGAAGACAATATCGCACGGGTATTTACTATGTTGATGAGACAGATAGCGCCATTATTCAACAAGTCATGAAGGAAAAGGAAGAATCGTTTGGTAAGAAATTAGCCGTTGAAACGGAACCTTTAAAAAATTTCGTTATAGCAGAAGATTATCATCAAGATTACTTGAAGAAGAATCCAAATGGATATTGCCACATTGACGTTAAAAAGGCGAGTGACCCTGTAATTGATGCTAGTCTTTATCCACTTCCTGACGAAGAGACTCTAAAAGCAACACTCACAAAGGAACAATACGCAGTTACTCGTGAAAATAAAACGGAAAGAGCATTCTCAAATGAATACTGGGATAATCATGAACAAGGAATTTATGTAGATGTAGTTACCGGAGAACCGCTCTTTTCTTCAAAAGATAAATTTGATTCTGGCTGCGGCTGGCCAAGTTTTTCAAAACCAATTTCTTCGGAAGTTGTGACCTATCATGAGGATAATAGTTTTAATATGAAACGTGTTGAAGTTCGAAGTAGGGTAGCCAATTCACACCTTGGACATGTTTTTGAAGATGGTCCAAAAGA
>JUUF01000400.1 GCA_001058355.1 Carnobacterium maltaromaticum | reverse complement strand
ACCATATATGGTAATGAAATTTTTCAAAAAAGAAATTCGTTTCATATTTGTTTCATATTGGAAGTGCAAACTAACAGTACAGAATAGGAAAGGAAGTGGGAGAGCACATGGATTGGAAAAGGAGAGCGGGTGCGTATCTTGTTCGCAAGAAGATTCGTACAGGAATATTATTTTTCATCATGATGCTTATTACAGCAGCCGTCTTGGCGGTCCTCTCGATGCAAGAAAGTACAGGAAGGGTTCAAGAAAAACTTTTGGATCTATCGAATTCGGGCTTTCAAATGGAGTCCCTCTTACAAGATGGGAATATCGAACAAAAAGAGATGGCCAAGGTAGGACAAGTCGAAGGAGTAAAGGATGCGCAGTATGAAATGGATGGCATCGGGCAACTCGAAGACGCAAAGGCTGTTGAAAGAGAACAAGCGGTCCAACTTGACCAAGGGAAAATGGGAGAACTGGTGAGCTATCACGGGGTCACCTCAAGTAGTCAGGAGTTAAATTTTGCTAGCGGTGCGCTAAGTCTTAAAGAAGGGCGTGCGTTAACCAAAGACGATTCCGGAAAAGTACTTGTGCATGAAGAGCTTGCAAAAGAAAACAATTGGACAGTTGGAGACAAAATTAAATTGAAGAATTTCCAAAACGAGGGTACTACTGCAAGTGGTAAAGAAGTAACCGTCGAAATCGTTGGAATCTTCAACGGAAAGTTATCGGAGCAATCAACAGGATTGACGAGTGACTTAACAGAAAATCGTATTTATATGGATTACAAAACGAGCCAAACATTGATTGGAAAAGATGAATCGAATGCAATTGTTCACCGTGCGATTTTTACGGTAAAAGATCCATCAAAATTAGATGAAGTAATCGCTAAAGTAAAAGAACTTCCTCTCAAGTGGGATAGCATGCAACTTTCTAAAAATGAGCAAGTATTTGAACAAGTAGCAGCGCCTATCCAAAATTTCAAATCGCTCATGACATTGTTGACTAGCTCAGTATTTGTGTTAGCAGTTATTGTTTTATTTTTAATTTTATTATTTACATTAAGAGAAAGAATTCATGAGTTCGGGATTTTGATGTCGGTCGGAATTTCAAGAAAAGAAATTATCGCGCAAATCTTATTAGAACTCTACACGGTAGCGGCAACGAGCTCCATCTTCGCTCTTATGTTGGGCAGCTTTGTAGCCAAGCAATTTTACACGGGGCTCTTAACCTCGGATGAGATTCCCCCTCAAGTGAAATCATTATTTGAATCGAGCTTGCCGGAGTTCAGTCTGATGCAAGGGTTGCTAACGATTGGAGTAGTGCTTATCATTATTGCATTAGCCGTTCTATTTAGTACCGCAGTTATCTTAATGAAGAAACCGAAGAAAATTTTAAGTCAAATGAACTAAGGAGTGTTTTTATGTCAGTATTATCATTAGAAACTATTTATTATCGATACGAGGATTCTCAAAAATATGTGTTGAATGATTTAAATGCCACTTTTGAAGAAGGAAAATTTTATGCGGTCGTTGGGAAATCAGGAGCAGGGAAATCGACTTTCTTATCGCTATTAGCAGGATTAGATAGTCCAACGAAAGGAAAAGTGTGTTTCAATGGACAAGATATTGCGCAAGGGTCATACAGTGAACACCGCCGCGACCATATTTGCTTAGTGTTCCAAAACTATAATTTAATCGATTATTTAACACCGCTTGAAAATGTAAGACTCGTAAATGGAAAAGCAACCAAAGATATTCTATTGAAATTAGGATTAGAGGAAGAATTAATTCATCGTAATGTATTGAAGCTATCAGGTGGGCAACAACAACG
>JUUF01000399.1 GCA_001058355.1 Carnobacterium maltaromaticum | reverse complement strand
TGTCCTCATAGAAGTATGGAATTGCATGGTAATTCTACTGAGAGTGTTAAGAATTATTTCGTATCTCGTATGCGCTATTTCGCAACGCTCGGAAATACAGTAGATGAAATGCTAGGGCAAGTATCGGAAAATCCAACAGTTCAAGAAACGGTTAAGGAAGAAAGAACAGCTCAAAAATCTAGCGGTAAGTCAGTAGACGAAGTAGCCCAAGAAGTATTACAAGGACTTTGGGGAAATGG
>JUUF01000398.1 GCA_001058355.1 Carnobacterium maltaromaticum | reverse complement strand
AGCGAGCTTTTCTACTATATAAATGAAATTATTGAATTGGTCCTAAGAGAATATTCGCCCACGCATCATGCAATGACTCTTGGTCACTTGGTTGGAATAAGCCAGCCAACACGTCGCGGTATAAGCGAGATAATTCCGTACGGTTGAAGTACGAACTACCGCCACATGCACGAACGATTTCTTCCACGGCTTTCTTCGATACTTCCACTGAACGGTTCTTAATAGAAGATAAACGAGGCAACCAGATGAAGCTGTATTCTGTGCTTGCTTCTAGCGTGTCGCTCAACTCGTTAATTTGTGGTTGAATGCCGTCTAGCATAATCGCCGCTTCCGCAATTCTCCAGCGAATGTTCTTATCGTTGGCATAAGGCGCATCATTGGATACAGAGTGACGTTTCTTCACTGTCTCTACTCCGATTTCTAGCGCACGTTTCCCGATACCGAAGTACGTTGCCGCTAGTAAAATTTCGAAGTACGCGAAAATACCGAATACCACTGGATCAAAGCTTGGTCCAGGAGCCACTTTCGTTAAGATTTGCTCCTCTGCCGCGAATATGCCTTTTAACTCAACGCTGTTTGATTGCGTCGCACGCATACCCATTGTATCCCAGTCTTCTTTCACCAAGAACGTTTCTTTGTCTGGTGTTAAATACGCGAAAACTGAAAGTGGTGACTCGCCTGTATTATCTTGCCCAAATGAAACTAACTTGTCGCAATATTTGCCCATTGATAAGAAGACTTTCTTGCCGTAAAAACGATACGCGCCGTTCTCTTCCGGACGAGCCTCAGAAATCGAACCGAATAACACGCGGTCATTCGAAGGTTCAGAAATCCCAAACGCCAACAACTTGCCTTCTGCAGCATCGCGAAGAATTTGTTCTCCCTTCTTGTTGCCAAAACGAACCATGTGCTTGCCAAGGCCGACAATAATTTGGTGCATGTTCACCCCAAGCGCTGTCCCTGGAGCCGCCATCGCTAGACGCGTTTGTTCTTGTGCAATCTCTTTAAGCGACAGACCGAAACCGCCGTACTCTTTCGGCACGAACGCCTTCAAGTATCCCGCCTCTTTTAGCGCTGCATAGTCTTCCGCAGGCCACGCATTTTCTTTGTCATAACGCGGCGCACGCTCATGAATTTCTTGTAATAACTCTTCCGATAAAAACATAAAAAGCCTCCTTAATGGTTGTACATCGTTAGTATACGATTAGGGACGGGTGGATAGCAAACGGCATGACTGGAAAAACCAATCATGCCGCTTATTTTATTTCTTTCTATAAATATCAATCTTGTTCCCGTTAGCGTCTTTCCACTCTACCCAGCCATTATTCGCTTTACCAATCACTACGAAACCGGCTGCTGAAGGTGAAGAGCAAACAAGGTCTACTTGTAAAATATGATCCTCAATTATTGCTTTGTCGTAAATAGCAGGAACGACATCCGTAGTCACATCTGCGCAAAGGCTACCTTTCAACAGGGTAAACACTCCTCGTTTTACCGTTGCTCGGCCATTTACTTCGCCGAACCCTTTAATTTTACGATTTAAACGATATTCCCCATCAGGAAGTAACTCAAGACCTTCACGAGATTTTAGTTCTTCTGTTGCTGCTTCAAAAATCTCTTTCTTTGTTCTAGTCGTTGGATAGACTTGCTTTCCTTCTAGCGAAGATAAAAGAGAAACTGCTGTCTCCATATCTGTCGCAAATAACTCCGAAGTCCCAACGCGACTCTTACTGAAAATATCGTGGATTAATCTCTCTTTGTCATCGTATTCGTCTACTTCAATCGCGAACTTTCTCTTCAATCCGCTGACGTTTGAATATCCGTTATTTTCAAGGTTCTTCATACGGTTTTCAAATTGATCGGTTCTTGTCTTTCCAATCTTAATAATCCCTTGAACCACGGTTTCCATAATATAAATAATCCCTTTTGCCATAACTGCCTCCCGCTAACATTCTTCCTCTCAAGTATACCACTTTAAAACAGTTTATACACCCTTTTCTAGAGAAAAAGCCAGCCGTTTTTGCGACTGACTTTTACCTATTCTTCATCTTAATATCTTATTTCTCAGCACTCGGAGTTATCAATATTTTTAACATTCTTTCGCCTCGTTGGTACATCAAATCTGCACTAACGTCCTTAAACTTATCAAATTCCATATCAGAAAAAGATCTACCCTCCATAGACTCCCATATTTCCTCAAGATAATTTTTTTCTAGAAAATCTTCAAAAGAATCAAACTGTTGAAAGTACTCTTTGTTTTTTTCGTCTAATATTGCTCTTTTAAGAGGATAGTACTCTTTAATATCTGGTCGATTTATGTCATAAATATATTTCGCTATATGGTCTAAATAAATATCAAAATAATCATGTGGGAAATCTCCAAAGTGACCATTTCTATTCAAATTCAAGCTAAACTTTCTATCTGATAAAAAATTTGGAAAAATATTCCCAATAACTCTTTTGTTATCAACAGATTCATCTCTTTTACCAATAAAATCTCCGTTTTTCACTAAAGATGGCGACTTCCATGTAAAAATTAAGTCGCCCGAATATTTTTTATCCTCATAAAACCCAAACAACTTTTTATAAATTTCTTTCGCTAATTGTGAATTATCAGATGAAAGTGAGTAGTCCAATGCCACCTCAAAATCTTTTTTAGCTAGTGTGATAAATTCATCAAATTCTTTACTCATTAAGGTTCATCTCCTGTAATCAGAACTTTATTTTAAATTTTTATCTCTCTATACTTCGATGCATCATAATCAGTTTGAATTTCATTTAGAGCGGAAATAATTCTCTCTTCCTCTCCACTTTCTTGAGTTCCTAAACGTAAATAAGATAAGCCTATTTTCTCAAAAATACTATTTTTCAGTTTGTCTCTCTCATGTTGTTTTGTACCCTCTTTATGAAATTCATATCCGTCAACTTCGATAGCTAATATAGGTTTCTTGCTAACCTTTGAGTACAAAAGAAAGTCAATATGTGTATTTCCGTTGCGAGCATATCGCAACTCATCTTCGGTTAAATCTCCATTATCCAGTATTAAATCTCGTAACGAGTATTGATGCTGGTAGGTATAAGATTGAAATTCTTCTCTAGCTAAGATATCAGTTAATAGCAAATCTAATAATTTCTCTGAGTTATGCTCTATATCATTGCGACTATCTTTTAACTTCTCTTTTAGCTCATTACTATATTGTGTATACAAATAATCAAAAACTGAACGAATTTTGCTTTCTCGAACATCGAAATTATTATATTGAATATACTCTACTAAATCGATTATATTTCCACGTTTTGATTGTTCATTGCCCGTGACAACTAGTATCAGCTTTTTAACAGCACGAGAAACTGCAACATTTACCAACGATGGATCATCCACAAAATCTGATATTTCATCATCAACAGTAGATACTATCATTACATCTTTTTCTCTTCCTTGAAATTTATGTACCGTTGCTGAATAGTAAGAATCTACCTGTTTGTTTAACTCTTTGGTTTGATTTTTATAAGGAGAAGCTATTCCTACCTCATCTTCATTAACATCCAACAACGGAATTATTTCTTTCTTAATCATATCAATTTGTCTTTGACTAGTACCATATCGTTTGTGGTTTCCAGGGACTCCTTTTAAAACCTGAAGAACATCATTTTCACCATTGTCTTTCGTCATAATAATCAACTGATTATCGTAAAATTTTTTATTACAATAATTAATAATTTTCGGATGACATCTATAGTGTTCGCGTAATAAAGTCTTGGGCACATCTGGAAACAATTTTAAGATAGAAGCCAAAAAACTATTTGTATACTGATAGGCTTCATCAATACTATATCTATTAAATATTTCTTCATACTTGCTTCTAGTATCATTAGTGACAACATGAGGTAATTGTTTTGTATCTCCAACTATCACCGCATTCTTTGCACAATACAATGATAACGCACCTGTAACAATATCCACTTGAGAAGCTTCATCCATAATTACGTAATCAAAAAGTACATCTTTCCCTAAAGTGTTAGTTGCTGAAAATGTTGAACTTAACACAACGGGATATTCTTGAAGAAATTCTTTTTCTATATCTCTAGGATGCTTAAACTCTTCCTCCTCAAAAGTTCTTCTTTTCTTTTGGTTTTTATATTTCTTTTGTAAGTAGTCCTTGAATATCAACATAGAAATATCCGTATATCTATCTAGTTCTTCTTTTCCAACTTCTTCTATACTAGCCTCTAGAGAACTGATTTGCTCTTCTAACTCTGAAATTCTTGACTGATAGAATAAACTCTTCACTTCGTCTAGTAGTATTAATTCCGTATTTTCATAAAAATTCCAATCTATTATCCCATACTTAAACATAGCTCGTATTTTAAATATAAATCCTATACGAGATAAAGTTAGAGAATCTTCAACGGTGCTCCATAACTCTAACCATTTCTTTGAATTCATTTTTCGTTTGATTTTTTTCTTCCACAAAAGGTCTCCGGACAGAGTTATAGAATCTTTAAAATGATTCCACTCTAAATCAACTTCAGATAGTTCTTGTCTTAGTAAGGATAAATGTTCCTTCTTATTAAAAGTATCCTTAACAGTAGCTGTTAAATAGCTTAATTCTTCTTTTAAGGCGTTATATTTATCACTGTCAATTTTCCAATCATCAAAGTCAGGATATGCTCCCGTTTGACATGAAATGAATTCCGTTTTTTTATTTGAACTCCCTAATTGTGCAACAAAAAAATCTAACTTATATTTATCCGATGCTAATTTTTCTTTAATATTCTCAACAGCAGCATTGTTGTTCGATACAACCAACACTGTCTTATTTTGAGTTAAAATATTGGCAACAATATTCAATATTGTTTGCGTCTTTCCAGTCCCTGGAGGTCCTTCAATTACACTCATTGAATGAGATAGCGCCTTTTCAACAGCTTCCATCTGGCTATTATTACACCCAAATGGAAAAATTAAACTTTGTTGTTTGTTATTTTTATCAAATGATCCATTTCTTGTTAAATACTTTGACAAAAGACGTTCTCTAGGGACTTCGGTAATTCTTTCAGCATAGCCTTGTAAAATACTTGTATCATCACCCAGTTCGTTTAATCCACTTAACTCTTTAAGATATTCAAAGACATGCCCTGCCTCCTTTTGAAGTAGTACTGATGTTCTTACTTCAAAATCTTTTTTAGTGTAAATGGTACATTCATCACCGGAATTTACCTTAAAATATTCTTTATCTTCAAATGTAAACTTATAAATGCTGTCATATGTCTCAAGTTTTGTTCCGTTCACATAAACAACACTATCGTCAGTAACTTCGATGATCTCTCCCAAAACTATTGCACAATTTTCTTTCTTATAAGAATATTTTTTCCCGTTTCCGAAATCTACAAGATATTTCTGTTTTTCTGGATTAAACTGAACCTCTTTTACATCAGTTTTGTATTCTCCTTTAATAAACACTAATTCACTTTTTTTCATCTATATCCTTCTTTCAAACGCAAATACTTATATAAAGTATACCATTTAAATTTACGACTTGCTCTTAGCTCTATTAAAAAATTAGGCAAAAAAATTAAGCAACATTAGAGTTGCTTAATTCTACTATTATTAATGGATTCTCCAAAACAACGTATAGTAATTTTCGCATTTATAATTTTTGCTTTAAGAAAACACTTTATATAAGTATGTTGTCACAAAAATTTTGATACCTTCAAAACATAATGGGACAGCATTTTTCTTTATTTCTTTTTTGATTTTTTCAAAAAATTTTTCATCTCTAATCTTTTCAAGAAATTCATGTCCCTCCCATGTAAGTCCGCCTACATAAAAGAAATATATATGATTGTCTGCATATTTACTACCGAAGGAACTAATTAAGCCTGCTTCATGCATAATATTACAGTGATATGCTACTTTCTCCATCGAATACTCTTCAATAGTTAAATCCATAATCGCAGTATCTATATACTTCTCTTCTATTTTGAGTAAAATCTTTCTACACAAATCCCAGTCTCGTTTCATTTTTCTTCCTCCTCTTAATACCAACTATTAACAATTAACATCTAAAACAATTAACTTATTTCATTTTTTAGTGCTATAAACACTCTCATCATTCTTATAGATTTTTTTAATTCTTCAGTA
>JUUF01000397.1 GCA_001058355.1 Carnobacterium maltaromaticum | reverse complement strand
TTTGGGGTCAGTCCCTTACTACGAAATAGAGCTTTGTATTTATGATTCGTCCGAGTTTAGTTCTTCAAAGCGTTGTTTCATCGTAGGGTTGTTCTTCACGAGCTTCTTCACGGTTAAGTCTTCCGCTTTATTGTTGGCTAGACGCAAATTATTTTCAGAAGAAAGCAATGCGGCTTTTGTCTTTTCCAGACTCTTAATCGTCTTGTCGATTTCATCAATGGCCGATTGGAATTTCTTACTTGCAAGTTCATAATTACGTGCAAATCCTTTTTTGAAGGTCTCAAGGTCTTCTTCAAAGTGCGTAATATCAATATGTTGGTCACGCATCAAGGCTAACTCTTGTTTATATTGCAATGAATTTAACGCTGCATTACGAAGCAAGGTGATAATTGGAATAAAGAATTGCGGACGCACTACATACATTTTCGGATATTGGTAGGATACATCTACAATCCCTGTGTTATAGAGTTCATTATCTGCTTCAAGTAAGCTCACTAGAATCGCATATTCACATTGTTTCTCATGACGGTCTTTATCCAACTCTTTGAAGAAGTGTTCGTTTTTCTTCTTCGTTGCTGTCTCGTCATTTTCGTTCTTCATTTCAAACATGATGGATAGAATTTCAATGCCATTCTCATCATATTCACGGTAGATATAGTCACCCTTGCTTCCCGTTTTGGCATCATTGTCCTTGCCAAATTCTGCGCGCGGGAATGCGGTCATGCGAAGACGATTAAATTCGATTTCGCAATGTTGTTCAAGGCTTTCTCCCACCATCTTCGTTGATTGTTTCGCCTTGAAATCTTTATAGAACGCAATCGCTTCGTCTTTTGCCTTTAACTCTAATTCGAATTGGTCTTTCTTTGAACGTAATTCTAATTCGTATTTTTCTTTTAGGGCCGTTTGTTGCACTTCTTGTTCTTTTTGTTGTAACTCTTTTTCTTGTTTCATTTCAAGAATCGTACGTTCTTTCGCGTGTAAATCTTCTTGGAATTTTTGTGACAATTCTACTTCTTTGAATTGGAGTTGTTGTTTTAATTGGTCCAATTCTGCTTGGAGTGCACTAAATTCTTTCTCTTTTTGATGGAGTGCTTCTTGCACATTCTTTTCTTCTTTAACATCCGCATTCTTCAATGCTAATTCAAGCGAAAGAATCTTCTGTTCAAAGCTGGCACGTTCCTCATCATACAGACGCTTTTCTTGCTCTTTTGCGAGTGCTTTTTCCGTCTCAAATTGTTTCTTCGCAAATTCCAACTGCTTATGAACATCCTCTGCAAATTCCTTATTGCGTACTTGATTCACAATATCTGCATACGAGTTCTCATCAATCGTAAAGACCGTTTGGCAATGTGGACATTTAATTTCGTTCATCGAACCCCTCCTTTTTATTTCTATTTTATTCTATCACAATATCGAATTTGAGCACAGACCCAAAATAGTTCATTACCATAT
>JUUF01000396.1 GCA_001058355.1 Carnobacterium maltaromaticum | reverse complement strand
AAGTGGCGACGTGGAAAGCCTCACCAAGAGAAGCCAGCCACGAAGCTGTTGAAGCGCTAGAGGCGTATTTACAAGATAATGCTGCACTTGGCAAACCGTCTAAGGCGCGGGAAAAAGTAGAAGCTGCCGCTAGCAGTGTCGGGGCTTCGATGGAGAAAGTGAGCAAAGAACACGAAGTACAGAAACGCCTAACCAGCGTCGAAGCTTCACGAGTTCACGCCTTAAGAAGATTATTGAAGCTTGTCTTGAAGATAAACGGACGAGAAGAACAGCTTCCAAAAAACTCGTATTGGCTTCGCATCTACGTCCTGATTACAGTCGCCATTGCGGGCATCGTCATCGGATTCGCATCTGGATTCTTTACGTATTTGAAATTATTCATCGCCTGCCTAGTGACGTTGCAATTGAGCGTCGCAATCGGCTATCTTGCCTTCATTTGGCCATTTGCCCTTATCTGGTGCTTACCGATTGCCGTCTTCGTTGCCGTCTTCAATTGGCACCGTAGAGAGACCTTTAAGGAATGGAAAGAACTATTGGCACTGGCAGACCGCGAAGTCGAAGAGTGGAGTCAAACCACAGCCGTACCAGCCGAAGTGGCAGAGTTACAAAAATTTTTGAAAAAAGCACATAAGTACTATTAGGAGGACATTATGAACTATAAAAAAACGATTTGGCAGTCTCAAACGACAAGACTGCGTGAACTCATTCGCATTGTAAACCGTAGAAGCAAACAACCTCGCGTCCTGCCAAGAGATAATCGTCAGGTTCGACTCTTTTGTATGCTCTTCTTTGGCATTATCACGCTCTACACAATCATGACGACAGGATTTCTTGCGGCTATCCTGGGCGGGATATATATGCTCTTCCAAGGGAAAGCATCGAGTTACGTAGATCGGATGATACCGTATTGGTGGATGCCGATTTTGTGGGTGGCATTGATTGCGATTTTCATCCTCATTCTCTGGCTGGCGCGTCGTTCTCTTGTAAAAGAAACACTCTTCTTACTTGAACACGCGAAAGACGAAATCGCGCGCCAATATGAAGAAGGCAATGGCGTTGTTTCACAAGAAGTCATCAATTTAGAAAATTACGTCGACGACTTACAACGCAATTATCGGTTCTAAGGAGGAAGTAGATGCTTATTTTAGGATATCCAAGAAGACTCGCAGTGAATCAAAAAGAAGTGAAGGAAGTTCGCACCGTTGCCGAGCGACTCGTAACGGAAAGCGGCATTCCAGCTGAATTTCCAGAAGAAACGAAACGCGGGGTGTTCTTATCGCTCTTACTCGGGGTCGTATCGATTATCGCAGCACTCCTAGTGGCAGGACTGGTCTATCTATTTGTTGAAATCGGTGGAAACATTATCGGATTCGTGCAAGTCGTTGGGATTTTGGCATTTGGTTTTTCCGCACTACTCATGATTTGGTCGGTGTTACTGATTATCACAGTCATTTTATATCGCCGTGAGCAAAACAAGCGCTGGGAGGAACTGTCTGCGCTGCTGGACATTATCGATGAAGCCATTATCGTGTTACGCGAAGAAGACCGCAGTTATTTAGCATTGGAATTAAAACGCGCCGAACGACTCGTGGACCGCTACAATGACGTCCGCCGTGTCGTGACATTGGTGGAACGTTTTTAAGGAGTGAAGAATATGTATATTTTTGTAGCACCCAGAAGAATAGAATTAAAAGAAAAAGAAGTACAAGAGTTTCGAGCTGTCGCAGAACGACTAGTGGATGAAAGCGGGATTGAAGCAGAATTTCCCCTTGTGACGCAACGTTCTCCATTCTTGAAAGTATTAATCTGGATATTAGGATTTTTCTTGGCTTTGATGCTAGGAGGATTGGGGTATTTGTTGTTTGTTAGTGGAGGAAATGTTGACGATCCGCTTCTCATCCTTGGTATTATGTTTTTCGCATGTATGGTAGGGCTCATCTTTTGGCTGGTGGGTGTCCTTTTTGTAGCCATTTTATACCGTCGTGAACAAGATAAACGTTGGGCGGAAATGGAAGAGTTGTTGGATATCGTAGACGAAGCAACGATTGTTTTACATGAGCAAAATCGGAAAGACTTAGCCGTAGACATCAAGCGTGCGGAAACATTAGTGAGGAAATATAGACGCTACGGCCTCTAAATGCATATCTATCATTAAGGAGAGAAAACCATGGATTTACAAAGAATTCGATTCAGAAAAAATGAAGCACAAGAGTTTCGCGCATTGACCGAGCGCCTTGTCGGGGAAAGCGGTCTTGACATTGAGCTGCCGTATGAAAGTCCGGGAGTGCAGCACCTCATGAAGTATTTTTATGTCCTCGTGGGCATCCTCGTGCTGCTCACAATTGGGCTCGTGGCATTTATTTTCTATGTCAACGGTGGGAAATCAGAGAACTTTATGATTACCCTCAGTAACGAAGAAATGCTCGTGTTCTTCCCGCTTGTAATCGTGTGGATGTTCGGGCTGTTTTTTGCAAAGGCATTAGACGCACGCAACCAGCTCTTCATCCAAAAAGACATCCGCGCACTCTTGCCGGTTGCCCAAGAAGCACTCGAGGCACTTAGCGGAAACGAGAACGACTACGTGAAACGCGCTAAGCTCCTCGTTAAAAAATACAAAACTTACGGGTTATAATTTTACAAAAAGAGGTTAGGGACATGATTTATAAAACACTATTATTCGATCTGGATTCAACGCTCTGGGACTTTCATTCGGCGGAGAATTACGCGCTGACAAAGCTCTTGGAACAGCAAGGCGTGGAGGATGTCGAGGCGTATATCGACGTCTACGTGCCGATGAATCGTGCCATGTGGCGTTCGTTAGAAAAGGACGAAATCACGCGTGAAGAACTCGTCGAAACGCGATTTGCCAAGTTATTCGACCACTTCGGTTTTGAAAAAGACGGGAAGGAACTCGCCTCAGATTACGAAGCCATCCTCTCGACGCAAGGCCAAACGTACGAAGGGGCAGAGGCATTGCTTCAAGCGTTACGGGACGCAGGATATGACTTATACGCTGCCACAAACGGCATTACGACGATTCAAAAGGGTCGCTTGTCAAACTCGCCGATTGCGAAATACTTCAAAAAAGTGTTTATCTCGGAAGAAGTCGGGGCACAAAAGCCGAGCGCAGCCTTCTTTGAAAAGGTAGCGAGTGCGATTCCGGACTACGACAAGGACAAAGCCGTCATCATCGGCGACTCGCTGACAGCGGATATCCAAGGCGGGATTAACGCCGGCATCGACACGATTTGGATGAACCTCGTGGCAAAAGAAAACAGAACCGCGATTAAACCAACCGTGGAAGTACGAAGCTACGAGGAATTATTGGAATTTTTAGTATAAACAATGATGCGACTGCAGGGAGGACTTGCAGTCTTTTTTTGCAAACCAATTAGTTGAGAAATGGACACAAAGAAGATAGACTAAGCAACAAGAGGTGATGAGGGTGTCAAAACAATTAGAAAATGCTACGAATCTTTATTTAAGAGGAATTCGTGATGGACAAATTAAGGAAGTTCATGAAAACTATATGGGAGACAGCTATACGCAACACAGCACCGGTGTTCCAGATGAAAAAGAAGGATTTGAAGCGTTCTTTGTGGACTTTTTCAAACGAAATCCAAAACGAGAAATCAATATCGTTCGAAGCTTCGAGGACGGACCGTTTGTGTTCGTGCATGTGCATCAAAGATTAAATGATGGCGAAGCGGAATGGGTGACCTCAGACATCTTCCGTTCAGATGACAATGGGCGCATCGTCTAGCATTGGGATGTGATTGATGCTTATCCAAAAGAAATCGGTGAGAAAGACCCGATTTACGGAGAGGTTACATTAACAGACTTCGACCGTACAGAGGAAAATAAAAAGACCATTCGTCGCTTCTTTGTCGATGTTCTTCAAAACAAAGAATGGGATCAATTCGAAAACTATGTATCGGATGACTTAATCCAACATAACCAAGAAATCGCACAAGGTGGAAAAGCGTACAAACAGTATTTAATGAACCACGACGTTACCGCGGATTTTGTCTTCAAAGTGATGGGCCAAGGAAATCTGGTAGTGGCCTATTCGAAAATGTGGATTGACAATCAAGATTATGCCATCATGGAACTCTTCCGACTAGAAGATGGGAAGATTGTCGAGCGTTGGGATAATAAAGAAGTGATGCCTCAGAAGAGCGATTTAACGAATCTAGGTAAATTTTAGTAAAGTAGGTAGTGAATGAAAAAAGTATTAATGGGAATTAGCGTGGCGTTCCTCTTAGCAGCGTGTGGGACGACGACAACGAACCAGGCGACCACCGCGCAGACGCCACAAACCACACAAGCGCCGCATGTCGAAGTGAAGACAGACGGCACGTATACCGTAAAAGAATATGATTTTGATAGTAATGGCAAGGATATCTACGCCCGTGCCTTTGTTCCAGACGCGAGCGGACGTGTGCCACTCGTGATTTTTAGCCACGGACTTGGCGCGAACGTCGAACACGAGAAAGAAGTACAGAAGACATTGGCCAAGGCTGGAATCGCGGTCTTCAGCTTTGAATTCGCAGGAGGCTCGTCTTCATCGGCTCCGATGAGTGAAGGGTTGACGACCGAGATGTCTGTTCTAACCGAGGTGCAAAATTTGAAGGACGCCATCCGTATCGCAAGCGGGTTGGAATATGTCGATCCGCAGAAAATTTATCTGATGGGAAGTAGCCAGGGCGGACTCGTCACGGCACTTACGGCAGAAGAAGTGACCAATATCGCAGGCCTCTTCTTGTTCTATCCAGCATTTTCACTGCCGGACGATATCCGAAGTAGCTTCCCGAAACTAGACGAAGTACCCGAGACCTTTAACTTACTCGGTACGAAAATTGGGAAGAAATACATCACGGACATCTACGACATGGATCCTTACGCGAACCTAGAGAAGCTTGGGATGCCTGTGCATATTTATCACGGCAAAGACGACAATATCGTGCCCATCACGGCCTCCCAAAAAGCACTGAAGCGCCTAAAAGACGCCCGCCTCACAACATTGGACGACACAGGCCATGCCCTCACGCCAGAGCAACAAGCACAAATTGGGTTTGAGATTGCGGATGAGATTTATAATGGGATGAAGTAAATCAACCAAGAAAATATCAATAAAAGGCAAAATAAAAAGTGGAAAAAGAAATAACCCTTATAGGGTAGATGGTAGATCTACTCTATAAGGGCTTTTAATTTAATGGATTTTTTTAGTTTTCTTGAGATTTACGACGAAGCACATACATACCTAGGCCAATCAAGCTAGCACCAAGTAAAATGGTTCCTGTTGATTGAGCGTCAGTTGATCCAGTGTTTGGTAACTCAGGTTGTCTTGCTTCTGGCGCTTCAGACGGTTTAGCCTCTGATTGAGTTTCAGATAGTGTCTCAGAAGTTACGCTAGTAGTTTCTTCTGAAGTAGTAGTTGTTTCTTCTTCATCGGCTTTAAAAGTCCAAGTTCCGACGAATTTTAAATCCCATCCATTTTTGTCCCAGTTATTTAATAACATTTCAGGATAATCATAACCTACAAAAGTCCATGTTCCCTTATTTTCGCTATCGTAATAAGTTGATTGTGATGGATCTTTCGCTACGACTTTATCTGTTGCAGCATAATTATGTCTGTTATGATAAATGTATTCAGTAGTATCTTCAGGATTTAATGCCACAATCGCAGCAGGTAAAGTTTTTCCTTCAGTACCACTAACGAATTCATATTTTGGAGTACGAGAATTTGCTACAAACGTGAAGCCTGCATCAGTTACTACATCAGGTCGTTTCCCAACAAACTGTTCATCGTTAATATCATCCTCTAGAGAAAAGTATTGATTAACTGGTGGCTCAAAATATACCCATTTTCCTTCCTCTTCATCGTCTCTGATGAAACGAATAGTTTCAGTATACTCACCTCTATCAACTTCTTCACTTTCAAAAAAAGAACTGTTGTCAATATCAAACTGTAACTGTTTGCGATTTTCACCAAGAGAATCTGACAATTTTCTAGTAGAAGAAAGGTTTAATTTTGATAAAGCAGCGGGAATTTCCGCAAATTCTTCTCTTACATTGTTATCACGGTCAACGACATTCACTAGTTTGTAAGTAATATTAACGTAATCATAAAATTTCCATTTACCAGTGAAAGTAACATTTCCATCCGTCACTTCTTTACTATCTGCGTCGTAACCTTGGAAGACCCAATAACCTGTTCCTTCAGGAATATTAGGATAGGTATCAGATTCTGCATATAATTCCTTGCTTGGAGCAGTAGCAGTTACCGTTTTTCCTGTTGCGTAGGTAGCTGTATCTTTTGGAGCCAGTTGTTTAAGCCCTTCTGGCAAGTCTTTCCCCGGTGTATCGCTTTCGAATACGTATTCCACCTTATATGTTGTTGCAGCTGGAGTAGATGCTTCTTCAGCATATACATAGTGTTCTCCAACTAATGTAGAAGGCACCACTGCAGCTCCTAATGCTAAAGTTGCTGTGATTCCAACTGTTTTTGCGATTAAAATATATTTATTTTTAGATTTGAAATCCAATTTACATTCCTCCTTTTTTAATCTGCTCATACCATAGCATATTTATGAAACAGATACAAATTATTTCCTCTAGAAAGCAATATTTTCACTGTGAAAAAATATTATTATTTCAAAAAACGAAAAAACGAAATGAAGTGGAAGAAATCTTATTTATATAGGCATTTTTGATAGAGTCCAGCATATTATGAAGGCGTTTTACATAAATTGATTTATCAAGTTCGGGCGTGAAATACAACTGTCAAAACAGGCTATTTTATAAGGAAAATGTTGGAAATTATTATGGAAACACAGTTTGTGAATAATGATTAAGAAACGTTAGAAAAGTTGGTTTTAATTTTATAGAATTTTCAATGGGCGGTAATCTTGTTGTCGAATTTTCTAAGTACTTTTTGGTGATGGAAAAATCTGTTTTTTCCCATTGGCTAAAAACCAGGGCCTATTTGTTCTGGATGCATTAGACATCCTTCAAATGGACTTGAAAGATTCTACTAAATAGTTTTTTAGATAGTATTTACATCTTTGCAAATTAATCTCATTTTTTCTCTTTTCAAAGCGGACCGATATCTCCTCGTGTCTTGAAAAAGAGCGCGGCACCATTCCAAACCGCACTTCATCAAAACGAGCACCAGCCCCTTCGCAAAGCTCCAACCCCTCCGTTGCACAGCTGCGTTTGAACTTGATAAGAATAAAAAAGACTGAACAACCAATCCCATCAAATGATTCCGGAGAACCTGCGGATTCATCGTAGTAGTAACGTGTTTCGCATCACGTGCGAATTAGTTGGCGTTGGAATTTATTCCTTACGCCA
>JUUF01000040.1 GCA_001058355.1 Carnobacterium maltaromaticum | reverse complement strand
CCTTTAAAGCCTCAAAGCGGCCGTACAGAAAAATTTCTGACGGCCGCTATTTCGCATTTAATCCTATCCCTCATTACGGTTATTATAAAATCCGCCTACTCTTTGGAATCTTATTTTTTCTCCGCTTGAAAATAACTCTGCACATTCTGCGTTAACACAGCCAGAGCTTCTATGGTTTGAGCGAATGCAGGTTTAAATAGGAAATTTCTGGCTTTAGCATTCGAAATGCGCTCACTAAAACTTGAGTTTGGGAGCCAATAAATTCGGGCTTTTGACCAAAAAGTTATTTTGCAATATAACGTATATGTCATATTGTGTTTTTTACATTTGCTTTTGAAATATGATTGTGTAGGCATTTATAGCATGTTTAAAAATCTATTTAAAACATTTTTTTAGTTCAAACTTTGTGAACTGCTCGTTATCGTCAGGTTCGTTAAGAATAATTTTCTAAGTGACTTTATATATAACAGGCACAGGATGATTCTAGAGAATACTGCGGATTTTATCATCACAGTAACGTGGTAGAGCATAAAAACGAGGGAGAAAGACAG
>JUUF01000395.1 GCA_001058355.1 Carnobacterium maltaromaticum | reverse complement strand
ACGTATCAAAAATGATACATCTGTACTTTTTGGAAAATATTTTGAAATTGAGTTTGTAGAATGCTCGCTCGTTCTGGATGAAGCGAGTGACCTTCTAAATAAAGCGAATACGGTACTTCGATTTGAACGGCTTCAATTCTTGCTTGTTTTCCAAAGGTCGCAATAATATTGCCGCCAGAAAATGGAGTATCTACTTGAGTGGTTAATCCTTCTTCATGAAAGAGCAGTTGGAGTTGTTTCAAGGTATCTTGACTTAAAGTTTGTTTCTTGCGCGTTCCTAAAATAATGTCGCTTGTTCTAAAAAGCGTATCATCATAACTATGCAAATCGACCAACAACACTCTTTCATGCTGTTCTAACTTTTCGTTCAATAGGTTTTCTAAATGAAGGTAGTAGGGCGTGTAATACCGGTCCAACCAATCGGCTTGTTTTTGCTTCGAAGGATAGTTGTTAAATAGCTGATGGCCTACATCATCAATTCGTGGAATAATGGGCTGTGTTGTTTTTCCTGCGCGTGGTTTAAAACGATTCAAGTCCACAATATAGCGAGAAACGGTAGCTACTAGAGTCGTCTCGGAAAGTGGGGCCACAAGTTCCTCTAGTGCCCAGTCCGTATGCTCGCGCTTGGCTGCTAGATTACAAAGCGGAGCAAAGTCTTGTGGGATATCCGTTCCACTATGAGGAATAGAAATCACAAGAGGAGAATTCGACTGTTTATAAATGACTTTCACCAGGGCACCTTCTTTCGTTTTTCAATATTCCTAGTATAGCAAACGAACCAGAGATTGTGTATAATGGATACTATCGAAAAGGAGTGACTTTTATGGCTGAAATTAAATTAGTACCAAGAAGTGAAGTAGATCCTTCTATTACATGGGATATGACTTTACTTTATCCAAGCGACGAAGCATTTTATGCAGAGTTGGACAACTTAAAGAAAGAAATGAAAGCTTTCAAAGAAAAATACGAAAACAAATTAGGAGACTTAGAAGTATTAGATGAAGCGATTCGCAAGTATGAAGCGATTGAATTAG
>JUUF01000394.1 GCA_001058355.1 Carnobacterium maltaromaticum | reverse complement strand
GTGGGGAACAACAACGGGTAGGGATTGTCCGAGCGATGATTGCAGAACCGATGACGCTATTGATGGACGAACCATTCTCGGCCTTAGATGCCATCTCTCGTAAGCAACTTCAAGAACTCACGAAGGCATTACACCGGGAGTTTAAGATGACGACGATTTTTGTCACACATGATACGGATGAAGCGTTGAAGTTAGCCGACCGAATTGCGGTATTAAAAGACGGAGCGATTCAGCAAGTCGCACCACCTTCTGAAATTCTAGCGCATCCTGCAACGGAATTTGTCGCAGAATTGTTCAAAGGAGGTGCCGTTCATGCATAATCTCGTAACGACCTTCCAAGAGCGTTTTAGCGACTGGACAGTGGCATTAGGGCAACATTTACAACTCTCGCTCTTAGCCTTACTGATTTCGATTGTCGTGGCCGTACCACTAGCCGTTGTATTAAGCTCACACAAGCGCTCTGCGGCATTTGTTCTTCAAGTGGCAGGGATTTTCCAAACAATTCCTTCATTGGCGCTATTAGGGCTCTTTATTCCATTTATGGGGATTGGAACAGTCCCAGCACTCACAACTCTTGTGATTTACGCCTTATTCCCGATTTTACAAAATACGATTACGGGACTACAGGGCATTGACCCAAGCTTGGAAGAAGCCGGGGTTGCCTTTGGGATGACGAAGTGGGAACGATTGAAGAAATTCGAGATTCCAATCGCGATGCCTGTCATCATGTCAGGGGTACGCACCTCAGCGGTATTTATTATCGGGACAGCCACTCTTGCGGCGTTAATCGGGGCAGGGGGACTCGGTTCTTTCATCCTTCTTGGAATTGACCGCAACAACGCCAGCTTAATTTTAATCGGGGCCATTTCTTCAGCCGTTCTCGCGATTGCGTTTAGTACATTGTTGAAATGGATGGAACATGCTAAATTAAAAACCATTTTTGCAACGTTTATTGTTTTATTTGCTGGACTCGGAGCGTCTTTCGTTTCAGGGATGATGCCTTCAATGGGCCAACAAACCCTTATCATCGCTGGTAAATTAGGACCTGAACCAGAGATTTTAGCAAATATGTATAAACTCTTAATTGAGGAAAATACGAAGCTGAAAGTCGAAGTGAAACCAAACTTCGGGAAGACAACGTTCTTGTATGAAGCCTTGAAGAATGGGGACATCGACATTTACCCAGAATTCACAGGAACGATTACGGAAAGCTTGTTGAAGCCTGCGCCAAAAGTATCGCATGATCCAGAAGAAGTATACGAATTGGCGAAAGAAGGCATCTTGAAACAAGATAATTTGGCCTACTTGAAGCCGATGGAATACCAAAATACGTATGCCGTTGCGGTCCCAAGAGCCATCGCTGAAAAATACGGACTCAAGACCATCTCAGACTTGAAGAAAGTCGAAGGTCAATTAAAAGCCGGATTCACACTTGAATTCAACGATCGAGAAGACGGAAACCGTGGCCTTCAAAAGGTATACGGATTGAACTTAAACGTCGCAACGATGGAACCAAGCTTGCGCTACCAAGCGATTCAATCGGGGGACATTCAAATCACCGACGCGTATTCAACGGACGCAGAAATCACGCGCTATGACCTTGTGGTGCTAGAAGACGACAAGCAGTTATTCCCACCTTACCAAGGTGCACCATTAATGAAAGAAGCGTTGTTGAAACAACATCCGGAATTGGAAGGCGTGTTGAATGTCTTAGCTGGAAAGATTACGGCGGAACAGATGAGTCGCATGAACTATGAAGTGGGAGTAGAAGGCAAATCTGCTGAAACAGTTGCTCGCGAGTTCCTTCAAAGCCAAGGCTATATTAAGTAAGAAACAGTGTTTCCATAAAATACTTTTGGACCTTTGGATTGTTATAGTAAAGATAACTGCTACACCGGGTT
>JUUF01000393.1 GCA_001058355.1 Carnobacterium maltaromaticum | reverse complement strand
GGTTTATCCTTAGAAAGGAGGTGATCCAGCCGCACCTTCCGATACGGCTACCTTGTTACGACTTCACCCCAATCATCTATCCCACCTTAGGCGGCTGGCTCCAAAAGGTTACCTCACCGACTTTGGGTGTTACAAACTCTCGTGGTGTGACGGGCGGTGTGTACAAGACCCGGGAACGTATTCACCGCGGCGTGCTGATCCGCGATTACTAGCGATTCCGGCTTCATGTAGGCGAGTTGCAGCCTACAATCCGAACTGAGAATGGCTTTAAGAGATTCGCTTACCCTCGCGAGTTCGCTGCTCGTTGTACCATCCATTGTAGCACGTGTGTAGCCCAAGTCATAAGGGGCATGATGATTTGACGTCATCCCCACCTTCCTCCGGTTTGTCACCGGCAGTCTCACTAGAGTGCCCAACTCAATGCTGGCAACTAGTAATAAGGGTTGCGCTCGTTGCGGGACTTAACCCAACATCTCACGACACGAGCTGACGACAACCATGCACCACCTGTCACTTTGTCCCCGAAGGGAAAGCTCTATCTCTAGAGTGGTCAAAGGATGTCAAGACTTGGTAAGGTTCTTCGCGTTGCTTCGAATTAAACCACATGCTCCACCGCTTGTGCGGGTCCCCGTCAATTCCTTTGAGTTTCAACCTTGCGGTCGTACTCCCCAGGCGGAGTGCTTAATGCGTTAACTGCAGCACTGAAGGGCGGAAACCCTCCAACACTTAGCACTCATCGTTTACGGCGTGGACTACCAGGGTATCTAATCCTGTTTGCTACCCACGCTTTCGAGCCTCAGCGTCAGTTACAGACCAGAGAGTCGCCTTCGCCACTGGTGTTCCTCCATATATCTACGCATTTCACCGCTACACATGGAATTCCACTCTCCTCTTCTGCACTCAAGTTCCCCAGTTTCCAATGACCCTCCCCGGTTGAGCCGGGGGCTTTCACATCAGACTTAAGGAACCGCCTGCGCTCGCTTTACGCCCAATAAATCCGGACAACGCTTGCCACCTACGTATTACCGCGGCTGCTGGCACGTAGTTAGCCGTGGCTTTCTGGTTAGATACCGTCAAGGCGCTAACAGTTACTCTAGCACTTGTTCTTCTCTAACAACAGAGTTTTACGATCCGAAAACCTTCTTCACTCACGCGGCGTTGCTCCGTCAGACTTGCGTCCATTGCGGAAGATTCCCTACTGCTGCCTCCCGTAGGAGTTTGGGCCGTGTCTCAGTCCCAATGTGGCCGATCACCCTCTCAGGTCGGCTATGCATCACGGCCTTGGTGAGCCGTTACCTCACCAACTAGCTAATGCACCGCGGGTCCATCCATCAGCAGAAGCTTGCGCCTCTTTTCCTCTTCAAACCATGCGGTTCGAAGACCTATGCGGTTTTAGCATCCGTTTCCGAATGTTATCCCCCTCTGATGGGCAGGTTACCCACGTGTTACTCACCCGTTCGCCACTAGATTGACCAGTGCAAGCACCGGTCGCTCTCGTTCGACTTGCATGTATTAGGCACGCCGCCAGCGTTCGTCCTGAGCCAGGATCAAACTCTCATGAAAAATTTGAATTTTCATGAGCTTTGAAAAGCTCATTTTAATTACTGACTTATTGTATCTCTTTAAGAGATAAGAAATTGTTGTTTCTTCATC
>JUUF01000392.1 GCA_001058355.1 Carnobacterium maltaromaticum | reverse complement strand
TTGTTTAATTTCTTTTCTAATGTTTTCAGTTGTTTTATCGTAATCGACATAGTGTACTGTCGCTGCCTGGGCAGTTGAAGATACAGTCACACCCATCGTAAAAGTTAATAAAGTTGCTACTAATACTTTAACTAATTTTTTCAAACTATGCATTCCTCCCTTTTATCTTAATAGCACATTATTTTACTGTACCTATTTTTAGATTGCAAAAGTGTAGCTCGAATTTTAACTCCAACTTTTGTCACTTAAGAGGAAATTTTTGGAAACTTTGCAACTTTAACGACTCTTAAAAATGATCCGTTGGTACTACCGTATACGTTTGTTCAGTTGTTGTTTCTTCAGTAGTCGTCGTTTCTGTTGTCGTCTCTGTCGTGGTTGTTGACTGTTCTTCAGTGGTTGTTTCACTTGTGGTAACTTCCGCAGTTGTCGATGCTTCTGTTGTTGTCGTCGTACTATTTTCACGAATATAACCAATATAAATAGTACAATCTTCTTCCACAAATGATGCCCCTGCAGAAACTAAACTTGTGCTTGCTGCAACTCCAGATAATACTAATCCAACGATTAAGATGAATTTCTTCCCGTTTTTATTAGATACTAGGAAATAACCTGCACCCGTCAGCGCTAAGATTCCTAAGCTCACCATAATCATCGTAGAGTTTGTCCCTGTTTTTGGTAATTGACACGCTTCTTTATTGTAATCATATACGAGAATAATACGTTCCCCATCGAGCAATTCATAATTCGGTTCGCCCTTTTGAAGGACTTCTTTCTGTTGTGGAGTTAAATCATTATATTGAACAGTGATTACATCTGGATGTGTTGCTTCAGCGATACTAGTTGTACTGAATCCAAAAATCCCAAACAACATAATCATTGCTGCTAATCTTAAAGCTATTTTCTTCATACACACCTTCCTCACCTTTTTAGTAATATGTCTTCATTATCACATAACTTTCCTCGAAACACAATTCATCCCCGTGTAAATTCACAAACTTTTCAAACTTCATCTTCCCTACTATATAAACAAGCACAAAAAAACTGGCGAAGTTGCCCTCGCCAGTCGTATTTTCAATTCGGATTATAAGTGATCCATATCTCCTACAACGATAGATTCTGATGTAGTCGTTGTTGTAGTAGTTGTTG
>JUUF01000039.1 GCA_001058355.1 Carnobacterium maltaromaticum | reverse complement strand
ACCGTTGTTTCTTCTTTTTTCCCTTGTCCACAAGCGGCAAGTAAGAAGCCTGCAGTTGCTAAAAGTGTTAGTTGTTTTACTTTTATATTCATTTTATAGAATTCCTTTTTATAAGTTTATGATTAGTTAACTCTTGTAAATCCGGCATCGAGTAGAGATTGTATGATTTCATCGTAATTCGTAGCCTCTTCCTTAGACGTAAAATCTGGATCGATTTCTCTTAGCTGATCGAAGTTTACATTCGAATAGTCGACTTCGTATGATTGGATGTATTTCGTTCCTTCCATACGAATATCAAGCTTTAGACCAGTGACATCTTTAATTTGCTCTTTTAATTGATTATAACTTTGCTCCATAGTTTGCTTTTGTGTTTGCAACGCTTGTTTGAAAGCTTCTTTAGAGGTTTCTGGCAAGCCTGATATGTCAAAATCGATAATGGAATCGGTGGTCATTTTTTGAATCAAGCCATCTTTAAAAGTAATCTTGACTTTCGTTATGTTGTTTCCATTAATTCTCTCAAATGCGACTTCGCCATCTTTAGCATCCGATTTGGCGACTGTTGTTTGAGCCTGAACAGTCGTTGCTTTTTGTGTAGTCGTTGTCGCTTGAGTGGTTGCCTGAGTTGTGGGGGCTTGCGTTGTAGCGACCGTTGTTTCTTCTTTTTT
>JUUF01000391.1 GCA_001058355.1 Carnobacterium maltaromaticum | reverse complement strand
AACCCTTTACTTGCGTGAATCGTCATCACTTGAACAGCGTTTGAATCTGTTGAAATCGGCGCTTCATCTAAGTCTTTTTCTTTCTTTTGAAGAGCTTCAATAAAGCGGATAAAGTTACGAACACCTTTAAAACTACTTGATTCATATTGATGCGCATGTTCATATAAAGCATGCAAGTTTACCGCTCTTTGCGCACCATTAGATTGTCCATGCACATATTCTAAGTAATGCGTATCCATATAAATTTCCCAGATTAACTGAGCAATCGATTCGTTATTCGCACTGTCTCTCCATTTATTTAATAGTGTTAAAAAGCCTTTTAGAAGCTCTTTAAGCGCTAATTGTTGCTTAGAATCGTAATAATCGACTTCTTGAAGCTCAAAATTTGAAACAAACTGGCAAACTGCTTCGTAGTAACTTGTATTTTTCGATGACTTGCGAATGTGTGCCAATGCAATCTCGTCTAATCCCACAAGTCCTGAGCGCAATACAGCTACTAGCGGAATATCTTGTAGTGGATTATCAATCGCTTTTAGTAAAGAAACCATTGTGGTAATCTCTGTACGTTTAAAGTACGATTGCGCCTTTTGAACGTTTACTGGAATTCCGTAAGCAGCAAAAATTGATTCAATCTTATCATTGTTACTCTTTGTTGATGAAAGAATAGCAAAGTCTCCATAAGTTACTGGACGTTTTGCATCTGCTTTATCATTCATCACTTCAAAAGGTGTCTTTATCATCTCTTGAATGCGTTGCGCTACATAATGAATCTCATTTTCTACCTTTTCGAATCCTTCAGCATCTTCAATGTCTTCAGAGTCTTCTTTTAAATCAACATCCTCAATAAGAATAATTTCACTGGATTTGTCATCATCTTGTGAATAAGAGCGATTTCCTGTTTTAAGCGCAGCGACATCGTCATATTCCACTTGTCCCAACTCTTTATTCATAATTTGTTGGAATACTTTATTCGTAAAGGAAAGAACTTCATCTCTAGAACGGAAATTCTCTGCTAGTACGATTCTCTCCCCACTCTTTCCTTCGGCATACGCTTCGTATTTTTCACGGAATAGAGACGGATCTGCAAGACGGAAGCCGTAGATAGATTGTTTCACGTCGCCTACCATAAAACGGTTATCGGGCTTACTTACGAGTTCTAAAATCGCTTCTTGGACACGGTTAACGTCTTGATACTCATCTACCATGACTTCTTTAAAGTGATTTTGATAGTATTCTGAAGCAATCTTTAGCCCATTTGAATCTAATTTTGTCAGAATTCTCAAAGTATCATGTTCTAAGTCTGAGAAATCAAGCTTATTTAACTGATGTTTTTCATCTTGGAATCGGTCATAGAACATCACTGCAATATCTGAAAGTTTCGATAGAATTCGATTTACTTTTGTCATTTGCTGCAGCTGAACTTCTGGAGAAATCGCAAAGTAATCCTCTTTAATTTTTTGGAAGTCTTTTTTCAAGCCTTCGCGAATCGCTTTAATCTCATCTAAGCTTTCTTTAACGGTCTCATCCACTTTAGCTGTAGACCAGTTCTTGAATTTTCGATTATCAAATGTTTGATACGCAAAGACATAAGACTCCTCTTGGATATGCACCAGAACAGCTTTAACGAAGTCTAAATCATCTTCTAAAACTGCTTGATGCTTCGGAGCTCCAAGAAGTTCGATATCTTTAAGAAGTTGATCATATTGAGTAACAAGGTAACTTAACTCTTCGATTAATGCTGGTTTTACGTACGTTTTAACGAAAGGTGTTGAAGCATAATCACTACCAACTGCATAATTCTCAGTTAAAGTTGATAGCCATGTTTTAGGTTCTCTTTTAGAGCGTGAATATTGGTATAGACGGTAAACAGTATACGTAATACCATCGTCCGAACGATCGTTTGAGAACGTTGCAAATACTTCTTCAAATTCAGGATGTTCAAGAAGCTCTTCTTCTAGTGCTCTCCATACCTTTTCTTGTAGTAGTTGTCCTTCGATTTCATCCATCATCGTAAAGACTGGATCAATACCCGCTAAGTAGAAATAACGACGAATCACTTTCATACAGAAACTATGGATTGTTGAAATCATAGCCGAAGGGATGAGTTGTAATTGCTTCGCAAAACGTTGTTGAAGGACTTCATCCGTTGATTTTTCAATTGCTTCTTCTAATTTAGTGCGAAGACGCTCCTTCATTTCCTTTGCTGCAAGTTCCGTAAAGGTCACAACTAACAATTCATTAATATCGATACCCTCTTGAATATGCATCAAGATTCGTTCTACAAGCACTTTTGTTTTCCCAGATCCGGCTGAAGCAGAAACAAGAAGATTGTTCCCACGAGTAGCTATTGTCTTCCATTGATCAGGTGTTGCTTGTAATCCTTTTGGTTTCTCTGGAATCATTCTTCTGTCTCTCCTTTCTTCTCTTGTAATTCCTCTTGAATAAATGAAATCCCCTCTTCTTTTTCAAATTTAGGAAGATTACGATATCTATTTTCTGGGTTTGTAGCATCGAACTGGGCAATACTACTAAATTTACCGGATACAGAATCTGCATATTGTTTAAAGTCTTCATATGGAGCTAGTGTGATATCCCCAGATAGGATACCTTTACCTGCTTCTTGAATCTTTTCCCATACGAAATTTTTGAATAACTTCAATTCTTCTGTTGTATAAACGCCATTTTTATAAGTAGCACTGATACCACCATCTTTTTTCAAAGCGACATTTAATACGTTTGATTTACTTGTCTCAACAAGTTCCGGATTAAGTCTAGCAATTTCATCCGAGTTTACTAAACCACGATGTTTAAAGGCTTTAGTCCATTCTTGGATAAACTTATCTTCCGTTGGCACTTCTTTAATGCTGAATTTTGGATTATGCACATGGATATAGCTTGCTTCTAGAGGCGTTGGAACCGTACCTGTTTCACTGCGAATAATTTCTTCAGATACTTTCAAATACGTTAATAGTTGGATTTGAACCCCTGCAATGAGTTTGGCAATCTCAAATTTTTGTTCAGAAGATTTATAGTCAATAATCCCATTATAAATTCCGTTATCTGACTGTAGTAAGTCGATACGGTCAATCTTCCCACGTAAATGAATGGATTGATTTTTACCAATTGGAATGTGAATGGGATAGTTTCCAGAAGTCCCGAATACCACTTCGGTCATCCAAGGTTTTGTCTCTAGCGCTAAGGCTTGTTTTTGAAGCGCATTTGTCGTTTGCATTAGAGTTTGGTGTAACAATCCTTGGACGAAGTTTAAACGTCTAGAAGAGCCTAAAATCGCAAATTTCGGGTTCTCTTTCATTCGATTGAAGATTTCTTGCTCAATGGCTATTTTTTGTTCGAATGTTAATTCTCTTAGTGATAGTTCACGTGTATTTAATTCTTTAATAAACTGATCGAAGAATTCATGGAAGTATTCTCCTGTATTGGCTGGTGATAGCTCGAATTCTTGGCGTTCTTTCAGTCTTAATCCGTATTGTAAGAAATGACTAAATGGATCTTTATAGTAAGTTTCAATTTGAGACGTTGATAAATTCAATTGATTTCCATAAAGCTCTTGTGCAAGAGAAAGTGGTAATTTACTCGCTACATTTAATCTGAAGACAGATGCCAGTAACGCATGATAGTTAGCGCTGAATGCAGCGTCGGCTTTTAGTAAATGTGGAATTAATTTCCATAAGAAATCAATCTCGTCTTTTTCTTTGAACTTGTTTTCTCTCATCTTCAATAGAAGCGTTGTAAAAAGTTCAAACGGAACGACAAAATCTCCTTGTTCTAAACGGTTTTGTCGATTGACTGACCCTTCAATTTCTTCTAGTTCATAATGTTTTAGTAATCGTTGAACAAAATTTGAAACCAGTTGTTCCTTACCATCTTTAGAAATAGCGTACGATAGATAAAGATGCTCTGTTGCACTCATGAGTAACTGATAGAACACAAATGGTTCAACTGATTGTAGTTGTCCTGTTGTAGGCGCTAGGAAACGGCCACTATCTAGTTGATTGGAAAAAAGTTCACGTTCGTCATCCGTTAATAACCCTGTCTCATCAATGTTTCGTGGCATTACACCTTGCGTGAGTCCGACTGCAAAAGTAATTTTCTTAGGTATATATCGAACGGAATCCATTCCTGTAATCGTTAATTCATCTAATGTAGAAGGCGCTAAATTATAGTGTGTTTGTTCAAATCCTGTATGAAGTAACATCATAAAGGTTTCCCAATCAAAGGATTTATCTCCGAAAATATAGATATATTCATCTAGTAAACGGATAAATTCAGACCAAACTTGCTCTTGACGTCTCGCTGTTTCGACGTCTCCTTCTTCAGCAGCAACATCTCTCCAGTAAATAACGGATTGATCTAATCCTAGAGTCGTCAATAATTGATACAATACAGTAACTGCCTCAGTCGTTGTAGCTGCTTGTTCTAATTTCTTAAATGCAGGTAGTAATACGCTTGTTAATTCATCTCGAAGTTCTTGCGCTTTTAAAAGAATTTGCGTATTTTTATCTGTCACTTCAACTTTAGAATCTTCATCAATAGAATCTTCCACATAGGCCCAAGGTTTTCCATTGGTCCATTGATAACCTTCGTAACCATTAGCAAGAATAACTGTTTCCGTTTCATCTAATTGCTGTCTAAAGGCTTGTAATTGCTCCTTAAGAGGCGTTTCATCACCTTTATACCACAAGATATATTCGCTACGAAGAAGACTCATAATATCGGCATAACGCCAATCGTATTGCCAAATATTATAGAGTGCATCCAGAACTTGAATAATTGGATGATGCTCCATTGAGTCTGATAAATCGATAAACCCGGGAATATCATATTGTTTTAAAAGAGATTCCAGGAACAAATGGTTCTCTTCTAAATTACGTCCCAAAATTTGGATGTCTTTATAGCGAACTTTGCCCTCTTGGACCATTCTCTTAATTTGGGCAAATGTCTCTTGGTACTCTTCTCTTTCATCTGTGTACTTGGTAAAAGTGATCTTTTTCAATGGGAGTTTATCTTTGGCTGTTGTCTTCACTTTTGGAAGTCCACCATTCGTTTCAAGCCAGAATTTTTCTACTTCTTTAAATTCATCATCAAAAAGTGAATTGCTCTCTTCCCATTCTATGATGCGAGCTAAGTCCTCTCCTCTATTCACCCATCTTGAGAGTCTTTCTAAGAGGAGTCTGTTTGAAGTAAATAATGAATCCCCTGCTTCGTTTTTAGCGGTATGGACTCCATATGTCGTTAATGTTGCATGAAATTCAACGGTTGCCCCGCTCCCAACTAAGGCTTCAATCACTTCCATTTCAGCCTTCGTTAATGTCACCATTTCATCGATTACAATAAAGGTATTGGACAAATCCTTAGTAGTAATTACGCTGCATAATTGCGCATAGCTTTCTTCTTGATGAACAAAATCTTCTTTTAGTGCTTCTATATAGTAACGATAAATAATCCCAAATTCTTTTAATCGTTGCTCGTTTTCTGAAGGAGTGGACGCTTCAAAAAAGCTAGAGAAATCCTCAACTTCAATTCCACCAGATTGAAATTCATTCATAACATTGCTTAATTGTTCAATAAATCCCTTGTGACGGGCTTCGTTTTTAAAGTGTACAAGCTCCTCTGAATGTTCTTCTAAAATTGATTTCAAAAGCATCGTAATTCCGACTTTTGAAATCGATGTTTTCTCAGTAATAGCTTCATTTCTTAGCAAATACCATAATAAACGTTTGAAACTGTATACTTGTAGTCTTGTTGAAGCGTAGCTACGAGAAGATGAATCCGTTAATAACTCTCCGACTTGTCGAATCATCTCCATTTCGGCAGTAAACTTAATGTGATCAGGAACAATGTAGTAAACCTGATGTGCTTCATCTTGTTTAAGCCACTGCGCAAAACGTTCGGCAATCTTCTTTGATTTATTAACGGATTTCTTTGAAATAACAGCATTAAATCCCATTGATGCGTCCTCCTTTTTAAGTCTTCTCTAGTATATCATGAAATCTGGAAAAAGCTCTTTAAAAATTGAAATAAAAAAACACTTTTAGCAGTTTCCTACTAAAAGTGTACATTTCTTTTATAGTTAAAATTATCCCACTAATTTTTCTAAAAGATCAGGACGGAATCCGAAGAATGGTTCTACGCCATCAGCTACGATAACAGGTAATGATTGGAAGCCTAATTCCTTCACTTCTGCTAAAGCTTCTTCTGACTCGAAAACATCTTTTACTGTGAATTCCACGTTGTTATTTTCGAAAAATTGTTTTGTAAAATTGCATTGCATGCAATTTGGTTTTGAATAAAGAATAATATTGCGATTTGACATATTACTTCTCCCCTTTTTTATTTTTTCTGACAGAAGATATCATACATCATTTTGAATCAAAATACAATATATAGTTCTTATGAAAATGCATTTTCATTTTAAAACACAATATATAGTTTAGATAGATTACTTATAAACGCTGGTATCATAGCCTTTGTTAGTCACGTAACCGTCTTTTTCCCAAATATTTTTCTTACGTTTTTTTGCTTTCTTTTCAATTTCTTGGAATTGTTTCAATAAGCTTGTGTTTGGTTCGTACGCATATCCAACTCTGGCAAGTCCTTCTTCGATTAAAATATCTTGAAGCAATTTACCATCAACATATACATACATTAATGCACGATCGTACTTATCTGAATGATCACCAACATCAAAACTTCCTTCGATTTTCTTCGCGTTCGTCAATAGTTCTTCTGTACGTTTCTTCGCTTCATCCGCAAACGGTTGTGCTTCTTTACCCTCTTTTGCTGTTTCTGGAGAATCTACAATCAGTAAACGTACTTTAAACTCTTTTCCTTCATAACTTAAATGGAATGTATCTCCGTCTGCTCCGTAAACATATTTAAACGGATATTTTTTCATGCTCTCAAAGTAATCAAAATTGGTTCCTGTAAAAGATGAATCAGACGCGCTCTGAGACGTTTTCGATGAAGAATGAGTATTTGATTTATTCGTTGCCTTTTGCTCTCCAAAAGCCTTGTAAAGAGCAAATACAACCACAATAATAATTGAAATAATTGTACTAATCATTTTCCATTGTTTTTGGGTCATTTTGTTCCTCCCTAATAAATAAAAAAGAGGCAAAAGCCCCTTTTCTATTCAAATTAAACTTCTAAAAGTTCTTTTTCTTTGTTTGCTGCTAATTTGTCGATGTTTTTAACACTATCATCCGTTACTTTTTGGATGTCTTTTTCTAATGTGTGTAGTTCATCTTCAGTAATTTCTTTAGCTTTTTCAGCTTTTTTAGCTTGGTCAATGGCGTCACGACGAATATTACGTACGCTTACTTTTGCACTTTCAGCTTCTTTACCTACTTGTTTAGCTAATTCTTTACGACGTTCTTCAGTTAATTGTGGAATAATTAAACGAATAACAGAACCATCACTTGTTGGAGTGATTCCGATATCGCTCATTAAAATCGCACGTTCAATGTCGTTTAATGAAGATTTATCATATGGTGTAATTAAAAGCATACGTGCTTCTGGAACAGTGATTGAAGCTAATTGGTTTACTGGAGTTAATGCTCCGTAGTATTCCACTTCTAAACGGTCTAAAAGACTTGCGTTTGCACGTCCAGCACGGATTGAGCCTAATTCACGTTGAAGTGCATCTTCAGATTTTTTCATACGTTCTTTAGTATGAGCTAAAATTTCGCTAGTTGACATTACCTATTTCCCCCTAACTGTTGTACCAATGTTCTCCCCTAATACAACTCGTCTAATATTTCCTGGTTCGTTTAAATTAAACACCACTAAAGGAATATCATTATCCATAGAAAGTGAGCTTGCCGTTGTATCCATAACCTTCAAACCTTTTTGGATAACATCTAAGTGTGTTAATTCATTGTATTTCTTCGCATTGACGTCTACACGTGGGTCGGCACTATAAACACCATCCACATTGTTTTTCGCCATTAAGATTGCGTCTGCTTCGATCTCAGCAGCACGTAAAGCAGCGGCTGTATCAGTTGAGAAGTAAGGGTTCCCTGTACCGCCTGCAAAAATCACAACACGTTCTTTTTCTAAGTGACGAACAGCTCTACGACGGATGTAAGGTTCAGCGATTTGACGCATATCAATAGAAGTTTGCACACGAGTTGGAACTCCTACATTTTCTAAAGCATCTTGAAGTGCTAATGCATTCATAACTGTTGCTAACATTCCCATGTAGTCTGCTTGAGCACGTTCCATACCAACTTCTTCGCCAGTAACTCCACGCCAAATGTTACCACCGCCGACAACAATGGCAATTTCAACACCTAAATCATGAACCTCTTTTAACTCTTTCACAACTTCTTTAATTGTTGGTGGGTTAATACCAAAGCCTGCTTTGCCTGCTAATGCCTCACCACTTAATTTTAAAACAACACGTTTGTATTTTGGTTCAACCATTGCTTTATCTCCTTAATCTTTATAAAAAAAGGGAATAGCGGGTAGCTATCTACCATATTCCCTCACATGAACAGTGATTATTTTTTAACTTGTCCCATAACTTCTTCTACAAAGTTATCAACACGTTTTTCTAAACCTTCACCAACTTCGTAACGGTGGAATAATTTAACTTTTCCGCCTTTAGAAGCAACGAATTTAGATACAGTTTGATCTGGATCTTTAACGAATGGTTGGTCGTTTAAGCTGATTTCAGCTAAGAATTTGTTTAAACGTCCAGCAATCATTTTTTCTACGATGTTAGCTGGTTTACCTTCGTTTAATGCTTGTTCAGTAAGAACTTTCTTTTCATGTTCTAATTCTTCTTCAGAAACTTGTGAACGGTCAATATATTTAGGGTTGATTGCAGCGATGTGCATTGAGACATCTTTAGCTGCTGAATCGTCTGTAGAACCTTCAACAACAGTTAACACACCGATACGTCCACCCATGTGTAAGTATGCACCGAAAGCATCTGCATCAGATTTTTCAACGATTTCGAAACGACGTAAAGTTATTTTTTCACCGATAACTGTAGTTGCTTCTGCGATAACATCAGAAATTTTACCGTTTGGAGTTTCAACTTCAAGAGCTTCTTCTAATGTTGAAGGGTTTGCTTTTAAGATTGCTTCAGATAATTCTTTAACTAATGCTTGGAATTTATCGTTTTTAGCAACGAAGTCAGTTTCAGCATTTACTTCTAAGATAACTGCACGGTTTCCTTCAACTAAAACATTAGTGATACCTTCTGCAGCGATACGGTCTGCTTTTTTAGCAGCTTTTGCTAAACCAGCTTCACGTAAGTAGTCAACCGCTTTGTCGATATCTCCTTCAACTTGAACTAATGCTTTTTTAGCATCCATCATACCTACGCCAGTCATGTCGCGTAATTGTTTTACTAATTGAGCTGTAACTTGAGCCATTCTCAATTCCTCCTATAATTTGCTTTTAAATTTTTTCAAACTTTTTAAAAAAAGCTGTTTGAATTGAAAAGTCTATTTCGCCTCTTTCTGATTCAAACAGCTTAACAGTTAGTGATTATTCAGCGTTGTCGCCTTCAACTAATTTTTCGATATCTTCTAATGAAGTATCTTTATCTAAGTCTTCAACGTCTACTGCTACGTCTTCACCTTGGTTACCTTCGATGAATGCATCAGCCATTTTAGCAACGATTAATTTAACCGCGCGGATAGCATCATCATTTGATGGAATAACAACATCGATTTCATCTGGATCACAGTTTGTGTCAACCATAGCAACGATTGGAATGTTTAATTTGTGAGCTTCTTGAACAGCAATGCGTTCTTTACGAGGGTCAACGATAAACATTACATCAGGAATGCGTGGCATATCTTTAATACCACCTAAGTATTTTTCAAGTTTGTCTAATTCTTTTAATAGAATACCAACTTCTTTTTTAGGTAATACTTCGAAAGTGCCATCTTCTTGCATTTCTTTGATTT
>JUUF01000390.1 GCA_001058355.1 Carnobacterium maltaromaticum | reverse complement strand
CCCACTATAACTCTTTCAATTTTAAACTGATTCTTAGAGTTGTTCTTTTAAAGCTATTTAACTTTCAAAATATCTTCTTTCGCGTGGATAAGCTCTGTAATCAATTGACAGTAAGGTGTTGGAATACCATATTCCTTCCCTTTTCTAGCCACAAATCCATTCAAGAAGTCCACTTCAGTATAGCGGTGATTTTGAATTAAGTCTTGGTGCATTGAAGGATAGTGTCCGCGAACTTTATTAGAAGCCGTATACACATAATCTTTCATCGCAGCTGGATCAAGATGCACGCCTTCTTTTTCCGCAACGGCAACGAATTCACTGATGATTTGCGTTACGATGGCTTCGGCAGTTGAAGTATCGAACACCTCGCCGATGTTTGCATCTAAGATGGCGCATGTTGCGTTCATCGTACCGTTCACGCACGCCTTACGCCATGTTGAGAAATGAACGTCTTCGCTGTAGCTTGCGTTCAAGCCCGCTTTGTCCATTACTTCTACTAACTCTTTAGCAATCGCTACTCCACTTGGGTCTGCCGCTTGCATTTCTACCGTACCAGTTCCGCCAACACGCGCTACCCCTGGTTCGATAATTCCAGCCGTCCAAATTGTTACCCCCATAATAATGTTTTTACGAGGAACATAATTCGCCATTGTGTCTTCGTGTCCTAGACCATTTAAAAGACAAAGCACTTTTGTATCTTCGTGGATAATCGCTTTAATCTTTTCAAGCATTTCGCCTAATTTCATTGATTTTGTAAATGCGATAACCACATCGACTTCTTCTGTTGCTTCTTCTGGACGAATAATCTTGATATCGATCGTATCTGTGTTATCTCCATCAACGACTTTCAATCCATTCTTTTGGATAGCTTCGATGTGCGCTGGCCATTCATCGATCAACGTCACCTCTTGCCCTGTTTTTGTTAACATGTACCCGAAACGGCACCCCATTGCTCCTGCACCCGCAATTGCGATTTTCATTTTAACTCCCCTTTTCTATTAAACGGTTAATTTGTAATCTTCTGGTTGAATCCATTTTAACACTTTTTCGAATAAATGAACGAATACGATGTTTAACGCGATTGGCGCAACGACGAAAATAAGTGTCACAATAACGATATTCATCACGCTCCATCCGCCCTCAGCTAAGTTCAACGCATTGATTGGTCCTACTAATCCGCTGAAACCGAACCCTGCACTTTGAGGGGTTCCTTGAATGTTCAATAAAGCTGCTAATACACCAAGTACTGCAGATGTACACATCATTGGTAATAAGATTTTTGGTTTTGCTAAAACATTCGCCATTGACATTTTTGGCGAACCGATGAAATGCGCAATCGCAGTTCCTTTTGGATTCACTTTCCATCCCGCAATCGCAAGACCGAACCCAGCCGCACAGATTCCAAGGTTTGCTGCGCCTGAACCTACACCGCTAAGACTAATCGCCACGGCAATCCCTACTGTTGTAAACGGAGAAACGATTAACATACAGAAAATAACGGCTAATAATAAACACATAATAACTGGTTGTAATGATAATAACGTTCCGATTCCTTGTCCTAATAAAGTTGTTAAAGTCTTGATGTATGGTAACGCTAGACGACCTAGTCCACCTACGACCACTAATAACACCGTTGGAATAACGATAATAGAGTATGCTTTGGCTTTATTGCCAATCCATAAAATAACAGCTGCTCCTAATGCTGCAGTAAGTCCCATCGTAATGATGTCCCCTGTCCCGCTAAAGATGATTCCTTTCACGTCAGGATTGAATGTTGCTACACCGCCAGCAAATAAAACGGCTAATGCAAGTGCTCCTGTTTGAATTGGAGTGAATTTGAAGAATTGGCCGACCATCAATCCGATGATTGCCCCCATTAATGTATTGGCCACTTGTGTTGCTTGGATTATCAATTGGCCTTGTGGGAATACTGGTAATAACGCCTTCACTAATTCACCCAGTAATGCTCCAGGGATAAGTGTAACGACCACGCCTAATGCAAGTGCGTTAAGAACGTTCATCGTGAACTCTTTCCCGCTGTATTTCTTTTGTTCCATAATACTTCCACCTTTCATAAGATTGGCTTTATTATAGCATACCCATCAGCTAGTATTGTGATATTTTTAGATAAAAAGCAAAGAAATTAAAAGATAAAAGCCGTAGGCTTATTGTAAATGATTATAAAAATCAATTTAACTCCTCAGACACAAACCGATTACTACGAATCATTACGGATGTTTCCATAATCGCTGTAGTGGGGTACCGGTTCGAGCCT
>JUUF01000389.1 GCA_001058355.1 Carnobacterium maltaromaticum | reverse complement strand
AGATAAATACAATATTTTATTACTCAAAAGTTTTAGTAAAGAGCAATTTAAACTTAACGATGGGGAACCCTGGGGAGCAAAAGCAGTTGCGAACCGCATGTATGTTAAATGGAAAGATGACAAACAACAGACTAGTTTAGATGCTGTAAAAACAAAATTTGCTGGAGAAGAAGCTTTCTTATTAAAAGTAACATTTACAGACGGAAAAACTCTATACGATTGGTTCTTCCTAAAAGGAGATCTCGTTTATCGAGTTGCAATTGAAGGGTCAGAAGAAACAATCAACTCATTAAGACCTATTTTACAAAATACATGGAGCTTAGATCCAAAATCTCCTAGACAATACTAAAAGAGACTGATTCGCACATTTTCACAGTTCGAGAAAAATTGGCTCTCTATTTAAATTTAATCTAAAGAATGTTAAAATAACCTTGTGACAACAACTTTTAAGGAGAACAATCATAATGAAAAACAAAATTTTATT
>JUUF01000388.1 GCA_001058355.1 Carnobacterium maltaromaticum | reverse complement strand
GCTGAAGCTAAACCAGCTGAGGAAAAACCAGCAGAAGCAGCAACAGGTGAAACTCGTGAAGCGACTGGTGAAACTCGTGAAGCAACAGCCGAAGTGAAAAAAGAGTGGGACTCAGTAAGCCGTGTGAAAGGGAATGTTGAAGTCGTTGAAGAAGGCGGAGTACGCTACAACAAATTAACTTCAACAACAGCTAACGACAATGGAGCAAACGAAGCTTTATTCGAAAAAGCTGGATTACAAGCGGATGCGGAAGGAAATGTAAGCGTTGACTTAACGTTCAAAGCAAATTCAGCTCCTGCAGAAACTCGCTTTGGGGTATATCTAAAATATAAAGATAATGACAACAATATCTTTGTTGGGTATGACAAGGGCGGTTGGTTCTGGCAATATAAAGGACCAAATGTAAACACTTGGTATAGTAAGACTCGTGTAGAAGCACCTAATATTGGTGAAGAAAATCATCTATCTATCGTTTACAAGAAAGATGGTCAATTAAACGCTACAAATAATGGACAAGCTTTATTTAGTACAGAAGTCGTTCCAGAAGCTGTCAAGAACGCTTTAGCTGATGTTAATAAAGTTTACCTTAAAGCGGGATCATATTATAAAGAATTAACATCTGTATCGATCAAAGCGGATAACCAAGAAAACATTAAACCAGAAGAAGAAACTCCTGCTGTAGATGATGGTTTCCGTCGTAATGATCAAGATGTTCATTACGAAACTTTACAATCTGAACAATTAAAAGCAATCATCGACACGGCGTTTCCACGTGTTAAAGAATATGAATTAGATGGAAAAACGTTAACAGGTCAAGTTCAAAAATTAGATAAAATGTCAATCAACGGTGTGTTAGTAACTCCAGAAGTTCAATACCGTAAAATTGATGACACTACTGCAGAATATGTAATGACAGTAAGAAACGATGATGAATTCATCAACGCAGAAATCACTGTGAAATTACAATTAGTCGGCAACGAAATGCATTTCGATGTGACAAAAGTAGTGAATAAAAACAATGTTGAAATGGGTAAACCAGTCGACAATGTTCGAAAATTAATCCAAACAATTGAATTCCCAGGAAACACACTTGTTTCTGTAGGTTCTAATAAACAAAATGCGAAGTTTGACGGAGCGCAAATGTCCACAAACACACATAGAGCAGGGGATTATCATTTAGACTTGAAGACAGGCAAGATGAATGATTACGCTTATGGCTTCATGTATGGATTCGTTTCTTCTAACGAATTAGCAGCATCCGTTTGGAGTAACTCACAATTCACATACCAAGGAAATGACTTTGCACGTATAACAACTGCCCTACAAAGAGTTGATGGCGTAAACTATATTGGTATTCAAAGCTCACCTTACTGGTATCAACGTGCTTATAAGAACTTAGTATTCCCAGAATACACATTAGACTTACCAAGTTCTAAAGTAGTCATTACAAAAGACTTAAACAAAGATAATGTTGTGGACTGGCAAGATGGTGCGATCGCATATCGTAATATCATGAACAATCCAAAAGGAGCAGAATCTGTTCCAGATTTAGTAGCGTATCGTATTGCGATGAACTTCGCATCTCAAGCGCAAAACCCATTCTTAATGACATTAGATGGTATTAAGAAGATTAACTTACACACAGACGGATTAGGACAATCAATCCTACTTAAAGGATATGGTAGTGAAGGTCACGACTCAGGTCACTTAAACTATGCAGATATCGGTAAGAGAATCGGTGGCGTTGAAGACTTCAAGAAATTATTAGCTAGAGCAAAAGAATATGGTGCTAAAATCGGTATTCACGTCAATGCTTCTGAAACATATCCTGAATCTAAATACTTCAGCGAAGCGATTTTACGTAGAAACTCTGACGGAACATATATGTACGGTTGGAACTGGTTAGACCAAGGTATCAACATTGATGCAGAATATGACTTATCACATGGACGTTTAGATCGTTGGAAAGAATTAAGAGAAAAACTTGGCGGCGACTTAGACTTCATCTATGTGGACGTTTGGGGTAACGGACAATCAGGGGACAACACTGCTTGGCCAACTCACGTACTAGCTAAAGAATTAAACGCTCAAGGTTGGCGTATGGCCATTGAGTGGGGCTTCGGTGCGGAATATGACTCAACATTCCAACACTGGGCAGCTGACTTAACTTACGGTGGATATACACTGAAAGGGATTAACTCAAATATCACTCGATTCATCCGTAACCACCAAAAAGACTCATGGGTGGGTGACTATCCAAGTTACGGCGGTGCAGCGAACTATCCATTACTTGGTGGATATAACATGAAAGACTTCGAAGGATGGCAAGGTCGAAGCGATTACGAAGGATATATTCGTAACCTCTTCGAAAACAACATTATGACGAAGTACTTCCAACACTACAAAGTATCTAAATGGGTAAATGGTAACCCAGTTGCAATGAGCGACAATGGTCAAAACTACAAGTGGACTCCAGAAATGGAAGTTGATTTAACAAATGACAATGGGGACGAAGTAAAAATTGTTCGTCAATCAAACGACCCTAACAGCCCAGACTACCGCAAACGTGTCACAACATTAAACGGCCGTGTTATTGAAAATGGCGGAAGCTACTTAGTACCATGGAACTGGGATGAAAATGGTAAAGCTTTAACAGGCGACAAAGAAAAGATGTACTTCTTCACAAATACTGCTGGAACAACTGAATGGACACTTCCAGAAGATTGGACTGGAGATAAAGTATACCTTTACCGTCTAACAGACCAAGGTAAACAAGATTTAGTCGAATTAACAGTCGGTGCAGACCGTAAGATTCAAATTACGGGGGATGCGTACCAACCATATGTACTTTACAAAGCTCCTCAAGGCAAGAAGACAATGGTATGGAGTGAAGGACTACACATCTATGACCAAGGTTTCAACAGCGGAACATTAGATCATTGGGAAAAAACTGGTGACAGCGCACATGCTGAAATCGTGAAATCTCAAGGGGCTAACGAAATGTTACGTATTCAAGGCAACACTGAACGTGTGACATTGAAACAACGCTTAACAGACTTGAAACCAAATACAAGATATGCTGTTTATGTAGGTGTGGATAACCGAAGCAATGCACGTGCAGATATCACAATCCGTGTAGGCGACAAAGTAATTTCTAACTACACAAACAAATCAATTGCGAAGAACTATGTACAAGCACATGCGCATAACACACTTAAGAAGAATGCGACAGTGGACAACACAAGTTACTTCCAAAACATGTATGTATACTTCACAACAGGCGAAGATGTTTCTAACGTGACATTAGAACTTGGACGTGATGCAGATGCAGAAGCAACTTACTTCGATGAAATTCGTGTGTTTGAAAACCAATCTGTAATGTACAATGAAAAACACGACACAGGAAATGGTAAATTCAAACAAGACTTTGAAGAAGTGCCTCAAGGTATCTTCCCATTCGTAGTCGGCGATGTTGAAGGCGTACAAGATAACCGTACTCACTTATCTGAAAAACATGAACCATACACTCAACGTGGCTGGAACGGTAAGAAAGTTAACGACGTTATCGAAGGCAACTGGTCATTGAAGACAAACGGTTTATCAGGATATGACAAACTTGTTTACCAAACAATTCCACAAAACTTCCGCTTTGAAGAAGGCAAGACTTATAAAGTAACCTTCGATTATGAAGCAGGTTCAAATGGAGCATACTCATTCGTCATCGGTAATGGTGAAAACTCTCGTCGTAGTAAATTGACGAAATACGACTTAGAAAACACTTGGGAAAATTCATCAACTCCTAAGAAAGTAAGCTTCTATGTCACTGGTGAAAAAGGTGGAAACACTTGGATTGGTATCTACTCAAATGCGCGTGGTGCGGATACAAAAGGGGATTCAAACAATAACGAAATCAACTTCAAAGGCTATAAAGACTTCATGTTAGATAACCTTGAAATTGAAGAAATCAAGTTAACAGGTAAGATGCTTGTGGATGAAGCGTTCGAAAAGAATACTCCAATTGTGAATGGCAACTACAAACAAGATTCATTAAATGCATATAAAGACGCTGTAGCAGCTTTATTAGAAGCCGATGAAAAAATTAGTGTCGATGATGCAAAAGCACTCATAGAACGTGTTAACGAAGCTAAAGAAGCACTTAAAGTGAAACGTGCTGCTCCAGATTGGGATGATATCTATGATGTTACGGCTCCGAAAGAAGATGGAGAAGACGGATGGTATGCATTTGATGGTAACACAAATTCACTATGGCATACACCTTATGGAGCTGACAGCTTAGGCCAACCATTAACGGTAACCTTCACTAACCCAATGGAATCAACTCGCTTTGAATATGTTCCTCGTCCTTCAGGACCAAACGGACGTGTTATGAGCGGTAGCCTAACAGTATTTGATGAAAATGACCAAGCACATCACTTCAACTTTACTGGTTGGGCAAATAATGCTAAGACTAAAGTAATTAACTTCGATTCTCCTATCAAAGTTAAGAAAGCAGTCTTTACTGCTAACGAAACTTATGGGGACCCAGGACATATTTCAGCAGCGGAACTACGCTTCGTTCTTCCAGTAGAAGAGGATAAACCATTAGACGAAGCAGCATACAACGCTGAAGTAGAACGTGTTCGTAAGATTGACCGTAAAGATGCTAAAGAATACTTAGCAGCGGTTGAAGCATACAAGAATGGTCTTGCAGAAAGCAACTTATTAACACCAAATGCAATTAGTAAATTGGTAGAAGGCTTGAAAGAAATTAAGGAAACTGTGGATCCAATACCGGACCCAACTCCAGATCCAGAGAA
>JUUF01000387.1 GCA_001058355.1 Carnobacterium maltaromaticum | reverse complement strand
AAGACATCATCTTTATAATAAAATGTCATTGTTATTGTACCAACTCGATCACTAATTTCAAAAACTGCTTTTTGGGCATCTTCTAAACTATAAACAGTTGTTGGAGTAGCTGTCGTTGGAGTAACTGTCGTTGCTTGTGTTGTAGCAACCGTAGTTTCTTCTTTTTTATCTTGTCCACACGCGGCTAGGAGTAGTGCACT
>JUUF01000386.1 GCA_001058355.1 Carnobacterium maltaromaticum | reverse complement strand
ATTTACGGGGGTCAGTGCCTGCGGTAACCCGTTCTTTTTTTGTTTGGGAGCGATTCGCTACTTTTGGACGAGATTCCAACAATTAAAAGAAAAAAATGGAGAAATTAGCAAAAAAAATCACAAAAAACGCTTACATTTAAAGCGTTTTCGTGTATAATTAAAGTATCAATAAAAAGATAGGAAGGTTGATATTATGGCAACAATTGATCGTTTCGCTACAGACACTATACGCAAGAGCAATCCGCATCTTTCGCAATTGAAGGCAACTATTGAACCAGCTTTTTATTCGAACAATGCGACTGAAATTCCGACTCTGGCAGAGGCGTATGAATTAGCGTCACATGCACCTAATACAACAGTGTTAGATGCGTTCGTTGCAAACGCAAAGGATTTAGGGTTACCGGAGGATGCACATATTCTTACGGTTGTTGATGGGAGCGTTGTAGGACGTACTGCAAAAGCTCGTCGAATTTTGGGTAATAATCCAGCAGAAGATGCTAAGATTATTCCGATTATTCGCGAAGAGATTTATAACAGTTCGTTCAAACCGTTTATTAAGGGTACAGCCGTTGTAGGTCTTGATGAAGACTTCATGGTGAAGGCACATATCACAATGCCTAAAGAACACATTAACAACTTGTACTCATGGTTATTGAACTTCCAAATTTTCAATGACCAATATAAGAGACGTTATGATGCGTCTAAACAATATGACGAAAATGATATTTTCATTTTCTTCGACCCAACTTGGAGACATCCTGATTACCCAGATGGATTAGCATTCTTTGATACAAAACATAACTGTGCTGCAATTTTAGGAATGAGTTATTTTGGGGAAATCAAAAAAGGAACGTTAACATTAGCATGGGCAACTGCCGCTCGTAACAATTATGTTTCTTGCCACGGTGGTTTGAAGATTTTCCGTAAAGAAGGCGCTTCTTACGTTGCAAGCTTCTTCGGATTATCTGGATCAGGTAAGTCTACATTAACACACGCTAAACATGACGATAAATACGACATTGAAGTATTACACGACGATGCATTTGTGATTTCGGTAGAAGATGGTTCATCTGTAGCTTTGGAACCTTCTTACTTCGACAAAACAAATGACTATCCAGCAGGTCACAGAGAACAAGATTACTTCGTAACGGTTCAAAACTGTGGTGTGACTCTGGATGAAAACGGCCATAAAGTATTAGTAACAGAAGATATTCGTAACGGTAATGGACGTACGGTTAAATCTCGTTATTCTACACCAAACCGTGTTGATAAGATTAAAGAACCAATTCAATCTATTTTCTGGATCATGAAAGATGATGCACTACCACCATTAGTGAAAATCACAGATCCACGTTTGGCATCTATTTTAGGATGTACATTAATGACAAAACGTTCTAACGCTGAAAATACAGGAGCTGGGGCAAACTTAGATGCGCTTGTTATCGAACCATACGCAAACCCATTCCGTGTATATCCATTAGTAGAGGACTACGAAAAATTCAAAGCATTATTTGATAAAAATGTAGATTGCTACATTATCAATACAGGAGATTTCTTAGGTAAGAAAGTTACAAAAGAAGTTTCACTTGGCGTCATCGAAACAGTTGTTGATGGCAAAGCAAACTTTGAATTATTCGGTGGTCTTCCAGGAATGGAATACTTACCAGTTGAAGGTTACGAAGTGCCTGACATGAATGGCGAATACGCTGAATTAATTCGTGATCGTATGCAATTCCGTTTGGATTACTTGAAAGCATTTAACGATGCAAATCCAGAACATCAAATTCCTCAAGATGCCCTTGAAAGCATCAAGACAATCGAACGCTTTATCGACGTATTATAGTGAAAGGAGTGTTCGGTGATGACTCGAAAAATAGGAATTACAGATACAATCTTACGGGATGCCCATCAATCTTTGATGGCAACCCGTATGCGAATTGAAGATATGCTCCCTGTTTTAGATCAATTAGACGAGGCAGGATTTGCCTCTTTGGAATGTTGGGGTGGAGCAACGTTTGATGCCTGTATTCGTTTCTTAGACGAAGATCCATGGGACAGACTTCGCACCTTGAAAAAACATTTAAAGAAGACACCGTTACAAATGTTGTTACGCGGTCAAAATATTTTAGGATATCGTCACTATGCCGATGATGTTGTCGAAAAATTTGTCGAAAAATCAGCAGAAAACGGGATTGATATTTTCAGAATTTTCGATGCGTTAAATGACGTTCGTAACTTGGAAGCTTCACTAAATGCTGTGAAGAAGACAGGTAAAGAAGCACAAATGACAATTTGCTATACGATTAGTGATGCGCACACGATTGAATACTACAAAGAACTAGCAGCAAAAATGCAAGAAATGGGTGCGGATTCTATCTGTGTGAAAGACATGGCCGGAATTTTAACACCAGCTCGTGGTATTGAGCTCGTTCGCGCATTAAAAGAAGTGATTACAGTTCCAATCGTCGTGCATACACACTGCACAAGCGGTATTGCACAACTCACTTATCAAGCAGTCATTGAAGCTGGTGCAGACCGCATCGACACGGCCCTTTCACCACTTAGTGAAGGGACAAGCCAACCACCAACGGAATCATTAGTCATCGCTCTTCGCGAACTAGGCTATGACATCTCCGTTGATTTGGCAAAATTAGAACCAGTTGCAGACCACTTCCGAGTAATTAAAGATAAATACATTAAAGATGGAACATTAAATCCAAAAATGTTAACACCAGACCCACGTGCGCTTTTATATCAAGTGCCTGGTGGAATGTTATCGAATATGTATTCTCAATTAACGCAAGCGGGTGCAACAGATAAATACGAAGAAGTATTAAAAGAAGTGCCTAAAGTAAGAGCAGACCTTGGATATCCACCGCTCGTAACTCCAATGAGTCAAATGGTGGGAACACAAGCAACGATGAACGTTCTTACAGGCCAACGCTACAAAGTGGTTTCTAACGAAGTGAAAGCTTACTTACTTGGTTCTTATGGACAATCACCAGTACCAATTCAAGAAAGCTTCAGAAGAAGCATCATTGGTGACCAAGAAGTCATCAGCGATCGACCAGCAAACCACTTGCCACCAGAATTCGAAACACTCAAAGCAGAACTTGGAGATTTAGCAAGAAGTGACGAAGATGTTTTAACTTACGCACTCTTCCCTAAAGTCGGCAAAGAATTCTTGCTCAAGAAGAATGGACAATGGCAAAAACCATCTGAAATCGTGAAGATTTTTGCGACTGTAAAGTGAGGAGAGAGTTATGCAACTAAGTTTATTAGAAATCCTATGGATCACAATCGTTTCAATGGGAATTGTATTTGTGATGTTGACGATTCTAATGTTCCTCATGCAAGGAAGCTCTAAAGTTATCCAAATCCTGGAAGCAAAGAGCCATCCAACAGCTGGAGTTGTAGGAAAACCAGTTGAGGTGAAACCTGAAGCTCCAACAAATGATGGAACACTATTTGAAACGAATAAACTTGCTCGAGTTGCCGCACTGGTCGCTTTAACACAAGCGAGTGCGGATGTTCCAGACAAGCACTTTGAAATTGTATCGATTGAAAAGAAGGTGGACTAAATGAAAAAATACGAAGTAGAAGTGAATGGCGAAACATTTATCGTCTCACTAAAAGAAATTTCAAATGAAGAAGCAGTACAAAAATTAGCAGCAGCTCCAACTCCAGCACCTAGCGCGCCAGTGGAAGAAAAGAAAGCTGCGCCAGCACCTGCTCTAACAGGGGACGGTGAAGTGGTGCCTGCTCCAATGGCAGGGATTGTATTATCGGTCAATAAAAATGTCGGTGATGCAGTGAAAAAAGGAGATGTACTTGTGATTTTAGAAGCCATGAAGATGGAAAATGAAATCCTTGCTCCGGCTGATGGTGTTGTGAAAGCAATTCATGTATCAAGTAATGAATCTGTCGAATCGAACCAACCACTCTTAACGATTTAGGAGGCGATGGTTTATGGAAGTCATTCAACAGTTGATTGAAACGAGTGGGCTCTATAATTTAACAATTCAAAATATCATTATGTTAATTATCGCCTGCGTGTTTCTATATCTAGGGATTAAACGAGGGTATGAACCATACTTAATGGTTCCGATTGCGTTCGGGATGCTCCTTGTAAACTTACCATTAGCAGGATTGATGGATGCTCCTACTGAAAATGGACCTGGTGGACTCTTGTATTACTTATATCAAGGAACAAACCTTGGGATTTATCCACCGATGATTTTCCTTTGTTTAGGGGCTTCAACAGACTTTGGACCGCTACTTGCAAATCCAAAGACAATCTTGCTTGGTGGGGCAGCTCAATTCGGTATTT
>JUUF01000038.1 GCA_001058355.1 Carnobacterium maltaromaticum | reverse complement strand
CTGCGATGGCGAGCTCAACTTCATAGGATGTGAGTAAGATTTCAACTACAGGATGTGAGACATCGCTCACCTAAACAAAATAACAGAAACTACAAAGGACTCGCAATGCGAGTCCTATTTTTATTGCATTCCTTGTGAAAATCAACTTGCAAAAAATCATTATCTAGAGTACTGTTAATTTAATCAATATTATTGAAAAGGAGTTTTTATTTTATGACAGAAAATCGTAACCACGGTTTTAATATCCGTTTTTATTTCGGAATTATTTTAATTATCGCAGCGTGTGTTGTTGCATTTCTCAACTTCCAAAAACCAGATGCGAAAAAACAATATGAAGAAGGCGCTAGACTGCAATTTACAAGTAGTGCAGATGGTAAAGAAACGGCCTTAAAAGTAACAGATATTTCAACTAATCCTGTCATCGTCGTAGATGGAGGAAAATCATACGTCTATCTTGTTGAATTTCAAAAAGATGATAACCCAGCGAATCCTAAATACGGTATTGTTGGTGTCGAAATGACAAAAGAAGAAGCTGATAAATTAATCGCAAAAGCTGACTCATTGAATGACAATCCAGAGTATATTTACGGGACTATTCTTTCTGATACAAACAAAGCAGCCATCAGAGAATATAGCGACAAAATTACAAAAGTGTTTAAAGATAACAACCTGCTTTCTGCAGAGGCTGAAACATACTACTACTTTTCTCTAACAGAAAATAGTTCTGCGAAAAAAGGTGGATTAATGGT
>JUUF01000385.1 GCA_001058355.1 Carnobacterium maltaromaticum | reverse complement strand
TGGTTCGTTGGTTCGTCGAGCAGTAGGAAATTATCGTGTTCAAGAGACAGTTTACAAAGCGCTAAACGTGCCTTTTCACCCCCGCTAAGTTGAGCGGTTGTTTTCTCGACATCGTTTCCTGAGAAAAGGAAGCTGCCGAGAATCGAACGGACGTCTTTTTCAGGCATTGTTGAATGGCGAGACCAGAGTTCTTCTAGAACCGTTTGATTCGATGAGAGGCCGGCCAAGTTTTGGTCATAGTAACCGACTTGAACGCCAGCGCCTAAGTCGATTGACCCTTCGATTAAAGGTAATTCACCCGTAATCGACTTCAAGAGGGTAGATTTTCCAATACCGTTAGGCCCCACAATCGCGATGGCTTCACGCTTGCGAAGCTGGAAGGAAATCGGACCACTCAAGGCTTCGTGGTCGTAGCCGATATAAGCGTCGGTTACTTGTAGCACTTGGTTTCCGGATTCACGTTCCACGGTAAATTCAAAACGAGCAGAGCGCTGATCGCCTTTTGGTTTCTCTAAGCGTTCCATTTTCTCGAGCTTCTTACGGCGTGATTGCGCACGTTTTGTGGTTGAGGCGCGGACTAAGTTTTTCGCGATGAATTCTTCTAAGTCGTGAATCTCTTGTTGCTGCTTCTCATAGGCTTTTTGTTTGAGCAAATAGCGTTGCTCGCGTTCTTCTAAGTAGTGCGAGTAATTCCCTTTGTAATATTCACAGGCCTTATGACTGATTTCATAGACTTCGTTACACACACGGTCCAAGAAGTATTGGTCGTGGGATACGATGACAAGCGCGCTACTTGAAGAGCGTAAGTAGTCTTCAAGCCACGTCAATGTCTCGATATCCAAGTGGTTGGTCGGTTCGTCTAAGATGAGTAGGTCGTGCTTTTCTAATAAAATACGAGCTAGTGCCAAACGAGTGCGTTGACCTCCAGAGAGTGCTTGTATCGGTTGGTCGTAGTCTTCTGGATAGAAACGGAATCCATGAAGCACGGTGCGAATTTCAGACTCGTAACCATACGCATTCTTTTGGTTCAATTCTTCTTGTAGCTGGTCGTATCGTTTTAAGGCGAGTTCGTACGCCACGGGGTCACTTAGAAGGTCTGGGTCACCAAGTTGTTCAGCTGCTTTTTGCGCTTGTTTCTTCAAGGTTTCCACATCTTCGAAGAGATGCACCATTTCTTCCCAAACAGTGCGGGAAGACTGGATGGCAGCGTATTGATCTAAGTAGCCAATCGAAAGGTCTTTCTTCTTTGACACAGCACCAAGAGAAGGTTCTTCGATTCCAGCCAACATTTTTAATAGCGTAGATTTTCCAGTACCATTTCGCCCAACGATGGCAATGCGTGAATTTTCTTGAATATGAATCGTAATATTTTCAAATAGGACTTCATCCGCAAACGTACGCGCGAGTCCTTGTCCTTGTAGTAAAATCATGACGGGTCCTTTCAATGTGGTTTCAGTTTATTTTAGCATAAAAAAGAAGTGGAACAATATTGATACGCGTTCTTCTTTGCATTCACATTCACAATAGGGAGGTTGTGAAGAAAAAAGCACAAAGCTTGCTGCATATAAGCGAAATTCATTAATGTTCGTGAGGTGCAAGCAAACTGTTTGTGAAATGAAATGTCGTTGTGATAGAATACGCATGGAAATAAAAGAAAAAGGGAGTCTTATTCATGAAAGATTTAAACGAATTAAAAGAAATCGAAGTGCCACGCGCAACTGCGAAACGTTTGGCCATTTATCATCGTTACTTACGTTTCTTGCATGATGCAGGAAAACGTCGCATCTCATCAACTGAATTAAGTGAAGCCGTAAAAGTCGATAGCGCAACAATCCGTCGTGACTTTTCATACTTTGGAGCTTTAGGAAAACGTGGATATGGATATGATGTAGAATACTTATTAGAATTCTTCAGCCATACTTTAAACCAAGATCGTCTAACAAACGTAGCTTTAGTAGGGGTTGGTAAATTAGGACAAGCGCTCTTAAACTACAACTTCCACCAAAGCAACAACGTGCGTATTAGCGCAGCGTTTGACGTAAACGAAGACATCGTTGGAACAATCCAAACTGGTGTGCCAGTTTACAGCATGGATGAAATGGTAGAACAATTGAAAGTTCAACAAATCCAAGTGGCTATCTTAACAGTGCCTCAAGATGTTGCTCAAGAAACAGCAGACCGCTTAGTAGAAGCAAATGTTCGCGGAATCTTGAACTTCACACCAATCCGCTTAGACGTACCAGAAAACGTTCGAGTTCAAAACGTGGACTTAACAAACGAACTTCAAACACTAATTTATTTCTTGGACAACCAAAAATAATTTGTTGAAAGGCATCCGCATAGGGTGTCTTTTTTTTGTGGAAAAATAAGTTATAAAACTTGAATACGTATTTATACGTGCTAAAATAAATGCAGGAGGTATAGCACATGTTATTAACGTATCCAGCATTAATTTATTTTACGGTAGAGGAAGAGGATAGCCCATATTTTGTTCACTTCCCAGACTTTGAGAACTCAGCAACACAAGGACGTACGATTTCTGAAGCAATGAGCAATGCCAGTGAGTATTTAGGAATGATGGCAGCGAGCCTCATTGAAGAAGGAGAAAAACTACCAAAAGCCTCCGCAATCAATGATTTGACACTTGAAGAGAATTTCCCATTTAAAGACGATGAAGATGTAGCCTCAGAATATAATCTGGATCAGTCTTTTAAATCAATGGTGATGGTAGATGTTGAGGATTATTTAGATGCCACAAAACTCGTCAAGAAAACTCTGACGATACCAAAATGGGCCAATGACTTGGCGGTTAAACGCAACATTAACTTCTCTCAATTGCTGAAAACAGCGATTGTGAATGAAGTGCGAATGTAAAAAGGTTAAATTCTAATGTTGTTGATTTGAAGAAGGAGAAGAAAAAAGGAATGAAAAGGATAAAAGTAGTTTTAGTTAGTTTATTGACGATTATTGGATTGACCTTTGCGGGATATAAAATAGTTGAGCATATTACTGTTGAAAAAATTGTTCAAAGTGATGAGGTAAAAACGATTATTGAGAGCAATTTGAAGCAAAGACATAAGGGAGCACTTGAAGAAGGAAATATCATTCAAAGTTATGAAATTGATAAGGACTCAATTTCTTTGAATCCGATGGGGGGCATAATGTTTCGCGTTTTTATTAATAATAACAAAGAAATGTATGTCAATTTTTTGATTGATAAAGATCCTCGTTATGATGATGGTAGGTTAGTCAATGAAGGTGGGGGTCCGTCTCAAGAATTTAAAAAATTAATAAGTGGATCGGGGAATGAGTAAAATTCGTAGTTACATACTGTGAACATAGATAAGTACATCAAGTGAAAAGGATGGGAATGTGACAGTGAAGAAATTGGCAAAAGTTCTTTTAGGCCTTCTAGTAGTTGTGGGTGTAATTGTGGGAAGCTATAAAATAATGGAAGTCATTCAAAATAATGAAATGAACCATATTGTTAAAAGCGAAGAGACAAAAGAAATTGTAGAAAACTATCTGAAATATTTGGATGCAGATGCTTTAACAGATAAAGGTAAAATTGTTTCCTATCAGATTGATGAAGCGTCCATCGAGCATAATCCTATGGGAGGAATCATGTTTACGGTGCTTTTGAATGATGATAGTGAACTGTATGTACGAATGACTCTAGAAAAAGACCATGAAACGGGGAAAATACAACAGTCTGGCGGTGGCTATGCCAAAAAGGTCAAAGATTTAGTAGGCAAAAAAGATTAACAGTTGTATGATTATCTGTATAATGATGAATAAAAACAAGCACTAATCCAATCCGAT
>JUUF01000037.1 GCA_001058355.1 Carnobacterium maltaromaticum | reverse complement strand
CCTTTTCTCACATCCTGTTTATTAAATATGTATTAATTGTCGTAATAATTTTGACAATTCGGTTGTAAGAAAGTGCTTTCTGTGATAAAGTTAACGATAGGAGGAAGACGATGAAGAACGAAATGCAAGATTTTTTAACGTATTTAAAAGTTGAACGACGTTATTCGCCAGAGACGATTCATGCGTATGACCGTGATATTCAACATTTTTATGACTATTTGACAGAAGTTCCAATTCATTCTTGGAATGATGTCACAGTCGTTGATGTTCGAATTTATCTTGGTGTATTGCACCGCGAAAACTATAACCGTTCGAGTATTTCTCGTTTTCTTTCGAGTTTACGTTCGTTTTATCATTTTCTTGTCGAAAGAAGCATCGTAGAAACAAATCCTTTTGCGTCTATCAGTTACAAGAAGGGTAAAATGCGTCTGCCTGAATTCTTTTATGAGGATGAAATCGAAAAATTTATTGATTCAATCGATGGAAATCAGTCTTTAGACCAACGTAATAAAGCTCTAGTAGAAGTATTATATGCTACAGGTATGCGTGTAAGTGAGTTAACGAATTTAACTCTTGAGCAATTAGACCTTGAAAATAGCATTATTCTCGTCATTGGTAAAGGTTCTAAAGAACGCTATGTTCCGATTGGTGACTTTGCAAGGACGGCCTTAGAAACGTATCTTGAAGAAGGACGCAAAGACTTGATGGCGAAAGAACGTAAGGACCATTCCTACGTTTTCGTGAATCATTTAGGCGATCCACTGACGACTAATGGGGTTCGTTATATTTTAGAAAAACTCATCCAAGAAAGTGGTCTGACACTTAAAATTCATCCGCATATGCTTAGACACACGTTTGCGACTCATTTGTTAAATAACGGTGCGGATATGAGAACAGTGCAAGAACTTCTAGGACACGTAAGTCTTAGTTCGACTCAAATTTATACACATGTGACAAAAGAAGCTCTTCAACAAAATTACCAATTATATTTTCCAAGGTCTAAAGCTGGGAAGAGTGAATTTGATGCAAGTGCCTTTAATAAGAACAATGGAGGAAAATCATGACTACAATTTGTGCAGTAAAAAAAGATAACCAAGTTGCGATGGCTGGTGACGGCCAAGTAACAATGGGTGAAAAAGTGATTATGAAAGGAACCGCTCGTAAAATCCGTCGTATTTTCGACAATCAAGTACTTGTTGGATTTGCGGGTGGCGTTGCAGATGCTATCACTTTAGAAGAAATGTTTGAAGATAAACTCAAACAATTTAAAGGGAACTTACAACGTGCTGCTATTGAAATGGCAAAACAATGGAGAAGTGACCGTGGTTTACAAAAATTAGAAGCGATGTTAATCGTGATGAATAAAGAACAAGTTCTACTTGTTTCAGGAACGGGTGAAGTCATTGAACCAGACGATGGAATTCTAACAATTGGTTCTGGTGGAAACTTCGCTTTAGCAGCTGCTAGAGGGCTCCTAAGATTTGGAGATTCGAGTTTAACAGCAGAAGATATCGCTCGTGAAAGTTTAAAAATCGCTTCAGAAATTGATATTTTTACAAACGATAATATCATTACTGAAACGTTAGCGTAAGGAAGTGGTTGTATGCAAGCAAATATTAGTAAAACACCAAGAGAAGTGGTGTCCGAATTAGATCAATTTATCGTTGGTCAACACGATGCTAAACGTGCTTTAGCGGTGGCTCTTCGAAATCGTTACCGTCGTTTATTATTAGACGAAGAAATGAAAAAAGAAGTGACACCAAAGAATTTATTGATGATTGGACCTACTGGGGTAGGTAAAACTGAATTAGCTCGTCGTCTTGCGAAATTAGTCGATGCACCATTCGCAAAAGTGGAAGCCACTAAATTTACGGAAGTGGGTTATGTTGGACGTGATGTAGAATCGATGGTTCGTGACTTAGTCGAAAACGCGATTCAAATCGTTACTAAATTAAAACAAGAAGAAGT
>JUUF01000036.1 GCA_001058355.1 Carnobacterium maltaromaticum | reverse complement strand
AGGGTAGGACGTTGCCACGCAAACTGTGTAAGCTGGGCCTAGTGCCCAGCTTATTTTGTAGCAATTTTTCTAATATTTTATTTTAAGAGAATTTTCGAAGGAAGTTTGCTATAATAAAACGGATGATAAGGAGGAGGTAAAATCATGAAATGGATTAAAAGTACAGTATTAATGGCGTTTCTATGCGTTTTATCTGCTTGTGGAAATGGCTTATCAACAGAGGCGGTTCAAGACCAAATCGTAAGTTCTGAAGAGTCGGTTTCTAATTATCATATTACCGTGAAGCAATCGGACTATAAGGAAGGGTCGAAAACACCTGGAGCACAAACGGTGGCGAGTGCTAGCGTGTGGAAAGACGGCACAGGGTACGGCTCGAAAATCGATAAAAATGCTGGGAAGGTAACGAACCAACTCGAAGTGATTGCGGATGCCAATGTCGGATTTATTCGCTACTATCAAGACAAGTGGGAACAAACCATCACGGCAGCCTCAAGTCTTCAAAATACGGTGGTTTTCCCGTATGCAAAGGTGATTCAATTAACGAAGGAAATTCATCAAGAAGTGCCTTGGAAGAAGACATTCTCTGGATATGAGAAGACGTATACAGGAAACGACGAATCGATTCGTAAGGCGTTGACGTCTGTTCTTGGAATCGCGACGACGGATACGTCAAAAGTCGAGTTAAAAATCAAGACGGATGGAGCAGGAAATCTGATTACAAATGTTGAAATCAAGGTAACGGATGAAGGCGAACAAATGCGTAAAGAATACTCCATCGCGTACTTACAATTTAATGAACAACAAAAGAAAGCTTTGCCGCAATAAGGGCGAAGCTTTTTTCGTAAAATAAACCGCTATGACTACAAAAAAAGGCGCTTTTTTGTTACAATAGAAAAGAACAAAATATTGCGAGAAATGAAGAACATTTTGTAGACATGCGAGAGGGAGAATGCTTGCATTCTCCCTTTTTTATAACAAGAAAACATGGAGGAAGAATATGGGACGTGTGATATCCGTTGCCAACCAAAAAGGTGGAGTTGGTAAGACAACTTCGACAGTGAGTTTGGCTGCAGCACTTGCCGTTCATGGCAAAAAAGTATTGATTATTGATAGTGACCCTCAAGGAAATGCGACGAGTGGTCTTGGCGTGCAAAAAGGAGAGCTAGAACAAGATGTATATGATGTTTTAGTGAACCAAGTACCAATGGCCGATGTCATTGTACCGACAACGCGCGAAAACTTGATGATTGCTCCTTCTACGATTCAGTTAGCAGGTGCCGAAATCGAGTTAACGAGCCAACCACGTCGTGAACAACGCTTGAAGGAAGCCGTGAAGAAGATTAAAGATGACTACGATTATATCTTTATCGACTGCCCACCTTCACTAGGGCATTTGACAATGAATGCTTTTACGGCCAGCGACACAGTTCTAATCCCTGTGCAATGTGAATACTACGCACTTGAAGGGTTGTCACAACTCATGAACACGATCACGATGGTTCGCAAACACTTCAATCCGCAGTTGAAGATTGAGGGCGTTCTTTTAACGATGTACGATGCGCGTACGAACTTAGGGAACGAAGTGAAAGACGATGTGATTAAGTATTTCCGTGAAAAAGTATATAAAACAATTATTCCTCGAAACGTACGTCTATCTGAGGCACCAAGTTACGGACAAGCGATTGTCGACTACGATCCACGCTCTCGTGGGGCTGAAGTGTACATGGAGTTAGCAAAGGAAGTGTTGGCACATGAGTAAAAATCAAAAAGGGAAAGGTCTTGGACGCGGTATTGATGCGCTCTTTATGAATGACTTAGATACGATTGATGCCTTGGAGCAAGTTCAAGATTCAGAACAAATTCAACAAATTGCTGTTTCAGAAATTCGTCCAAACCCATATCAACCTCGTAAAGAGTTTGATGAAGAGGGCTTGGCAGAATTAGCAGAATCCATTCGTCAAAATGGAGTCTTCCAACCAATCATCGTTCGTAAGTCGAAAATTAAAGGCTACGAGCTTGTGGCTGGAGAACGTCGCTTGCGTGCGTCTAAATTAGCCGAGAAGGAAACGATTCCGGCCATCGTACGTGACTACTCTGAAGAAACAATGATTCAAATCGCGGTGGTTGAAAACTTACAACGCGAGAATTTGAAACCATTAGATGAAGCCATGGCGTACCGCACCTTGATGGATTCATTGAAATTAAAACAAGAAGAAGT
>JUUF01000384.1 GCA_001058355.1 Carnobacterium maltaromaticum | reverse complement strand
AAGGTAATAACTTCAAACCAAAACAGAAGAAATCTTCGCAACATTTCTCAATGAAAGAAGTGGAGAAACCAACAAGCAGTAAGGTGAAGAAGAGCCCTATGAAATCCACTCAGAAGAAAGGATTCCATATTCGAGAAAACCAACAAAGAGGTAACTAAATGTATAAAGCATATTTTATTGATTTAGATGGAACAATGTATCGCGGAAAAGACCGTATTCCAACGGCCGAAGCATTTATTAAGAGATTGCAAGAAGCCCAAATTCCATTCCTATTTGTAACAAACAACGCTACAAAAACACCTGCACAAGTAGCTGAAAACTTACGTGTGAACTATGGCACTGAAGTTTCTGCAGACGAAGTGTATACAAGCGGTGTGGCTGCGGTGGATTACTTGAAGTCTCATTTCAACGTGAACCGTGTCATGGTCATCGGGGAAGAAGCGATTAAAAATCAAGTCGAAGCAGCTGGATACACGCTTGTTTCTGAAGAACCAGAAGTCGTGTTGCAGTCCCTTGACCGTAATGTGACTTATAAAGACTTAGAAACAGCAACGCTCGCGATTCGCAGCGGTGCGACATATATCGTAACGAATATCGATTCAAACTTACCAAGCGAAAAAGGTCCAATTCCAGGGTCAGGTGCCATCACTGGTTTCTTAAAAGTGGCGACACAAGTAGAGCCGATTATTATCGGTAAACCAAGTAGCGTGATTATGGAGTCGGCATTGGATTATTTAAACGCTAAATTCCCAGACCGTCATTTTACAAAAGAAGATATCGCAATGGTTGGAGATAACTACCAAACGGATATTCAAGCCGGAATTCAATACGGCATGGATACGCTGATGGTATTAACAGGATTTTCAACTCGTGAAGACTTAGAAAAAGTGGAAGAACAACCAACGCACTTGGTAGAGGACTTGAGTGAATGGACTATTTAACAAGAACTTACCGCGTGCCTAAATGGATTACTTCCATCGCGCTATTCCTCTTCTTTTTAAGTTTAGGAATTACGTTTGTGATTTTCTTTGAGCCGATGTATCACTGGTCGATTGGTTGGTTTGGAGTGGAAAAGCTCACTGGTTACAGTGCAGATACGCTTAAGATGAACTATCATGAACTCATCGGGTACTTAACGAATCCATTGAACGATACATTGAAGATGACTGATTTTCCAAGTTCGCAGCAAGGATTGTTCCATTTCTTTGAAGTGAAACGTCTCTTCTTCGTGAACTTTGCGGTGTTACTCGCTTCAGGGCTGATCAGTTTCTTTGGAGTAAGATATTTACGACAAAGAAGACAAACATGGCAATTGCGTAGACCAATCAGATGCCTCGTTTTAATTCCAGTTGTCGTTTGCTTTGCGATTGCGGCATTCTTCGATACGCTCTTTGTAAAGTTCCATCAAGTGTTCTTTAACAATGATGCGTGGATGTTCGATCCGAAAAATGACCCGATTATTTTAGCATTGCCAGAGGAATTCTTTATGCTATGCTTTGCCGTCGTATTCACCTTTTTATTGGTGGGGCTATTAGGGACAAACGTTGCGATTAAGCGATTAAAAGAAATTTAAAACAATAAGAAACGAGAAGCTTCTTTCAAAAAGGAAGAGTTCTCGTTTTTTTGTACCCAAAAAATTCGCATATGAGCGGAATTTCACACAAAAAAATGGTATGATATAAGAGATGAACATTTAAAGGATTGAGGAGTGGAATAATGAAATTATCAATTGTCATCCCGTTTTATAACGAGGAAAATATGATTCAGAAAATGTATGACGCCTTAGTAGCAGAAATCAATAAAATTACTAAAGCGGAATTTGAAATTATTTTTATTAATGATGGTAGTAAAGACCGTACTTTTGAAAAAATGCTTGCGATTGCTGATAGCGATTCTCGCGTCAAATATATTAGTTTCAGCAGAAACTTTGGGAAAGAAGCTGGAACAATTGCAGGACTTGAATACGCAACAGGGGAAGCTGTCATTTTAATGGATGGAGACTTACAACATCCGCCTGCACTTCTTCCACAAATGATTGAAGCGTATGAACAAGGATATGACGTTGTGAGTGCTCGTCGTACTCGTACGGGTGAAAAACCACACCGTACATTCTTAGCGAAACATTTCTATCGTCTTGCAAACAAAATGATGGATATCGAATTAATGGATGGAGTATCTGAATTCCGTCTATTCAGCCGTAAAGCGGTTCGTGCCATCCTTTCATTACAAGAATACAACCGATTCTCTAAAGGGATTTTCTCTTGGATTGGATTTAAAGAAAAAGTTATCGAATACGAAAACCAAGTACGTACGGTTGGTGAAACGAAATACTCATTGAAGTTCTCGTTAAACTATGCGATTCAAGGGATTTTATCATTCAACGATAAGCCACTTCGTATGTGCATTAACTTCGGTTTATTCTGTTTATTAATCTCACTAGCTTACGTTCTTTGGACATTCGTTCAATATTTCGTGGCGCCGGATTCACTCGTTAGTGGATACTTCACAACGATTTTCTCTGTCGTGCTCTTTGGTGGAATTCAATTGATTTCGATCGGGGTGTTAGGAGAGTACATCGGTAAGATTTACTACGAAGTGAAGAAACGTCCGCATTACTTAGTAGATGAAACAAATATGACGGTGAAAGGAGAGCAACATGACGACTAAGAAAAAGGTCTATTTAGCAAGCTTCCTTGCGCCGATGGTCATCATGTTTATCGCGTGGGCGATTGATGGCTTCTTCCCGTTTGGTGCGAAGTCTCTAATGGCGGTTGACTTTAACGCACAGTATATCGGGCTCTACGCCTATTTCAAACATCTATTCTTAAATTGGGATTGGAGTAGCTTCTTCTATTCTTTCTCGAAATCAATTGGTGGGGGAATGCTTGGAATTTGGGGCTTTAACTTATTAAGTCCATTTAACTTCTTATTCCTATTCTTCTCGGAAGAAAACTTCCAATGGATTGTTCCTGTTGTTATCGCATTACGTTACGGAACAATGGGACTTACGATGACGCATTTCCTTGTGAAGCGTTATGACGGCCTAAAGAAAAAAGCCTACTTACTTCCAATCGTAGCGACGATTTATGCCTTAAACGGATTTAACGTCAGCTATCAAATGAACCCAATTTTCTACGATGGCATGATTATGTTGCCACTAGTATTAATTGGAGTAGAACAAGTGCTTGATAATGAGTCTCCGCGAGGCTATATCGGAATGCTTGCGCTAGCGCTATTTGTACACTTCTATATGGGTTATATGACATGTATTTTCGTAGTCATCTACGCATTCTTCTATGTCATCCGTTCAAAAGAATTTACAAATATCAAAGTGGTTTTTGAACGCATGTTAAAACTAGCTTGCGCTTCGATTATCGCAGTCGGGATGGTTGCAGCGATTCTATTGCCAATCATCATCAGTTTAGTTTCTACTAAAGGTGGTTTGCAAAACTCATTGAAATTTGAGTGGACATTGCAAATTAACCCGTTTGAAATTTTATCGAAATTATTCCTTGGATCATTCGATAATGATTCATGGCCAGCAGGTCCAAACTTGCCAAACATTTATGTGGCGAGCTTCGGGATTTTAGGAACCATTTACTACTTTATCTCTAAGAAAATTACAAAATGGGGTAAGGTTGCAGCAGGATTCGTGCTTGTTGTTTTCTTAATCTCTTGTGCGCATGAATTTACAAGTAAATTATGGCATATGGGACAAAACCCAGCAGGATTCTTCTACCGCTTCTCATGGATTATCGCGTTCTTCTTAGTGTACCTAGCTTACTTAAGCTTACGCGAAGTCGAACGATTTACCGCAAAAGAAGCAAGCATCTTATTTGTGGGAATGGCAATTATTTTTGGTATCGTTCAATTCCAAGAACATTCATTCTTAACAATTTGGCAACGTATCGCAACACTTGGTATTTTCATGATTATGCTTCTTGTCTTGTTCTGGACAAAAGCGAAGAAACCATGGGCAGTCATCGCAGTATTGACGGCAGTTGAATTGACAGCCAATGCGGCCATTGTTCAGTCGCGTGTCGGATATACAGATGCGTATAAATACCACGATGCGGTTCTTCAATTGAAAGATGCCATCAATCCAATTCGCCCCGATGATACGGATTTCTATCGTATCAATAAGACATTTAACTTAAGTAAAAACGATCCGTTTATGGTCGATTACCCAGGTTTATCAGTATTTAGTTCGAACTTGGAAAACAGTACGCGTGATTTATTTGACCGCTTAGGAAATAACGGGATTAACGCGACAACTTACTACCAAGGTACACCGCTGCAAGATGCGCTCTTCTCAGTGAAATACTTAGTAGCGCCAAAACCAGTGTATACAAAAGAATATCCAGATACTTCGAAAATGTATGTATTCGGAAATATGGTAACGCGTAAAGATATTACGTCGAAAGAACCAGTGTACGAAGCAACAAGAACGAAGACATATGAAACAGGATTAATCTTACCAATCGCTTATGGTGTGAATGATGCGACAGTGAATGTAAAACTGGAAAATCATCAACCAATTCAAAACCATAACAAGATTGTTCAAGCGATGGGAGCAACAAGTGAGAACTACTTAACGCTTCTAGCAGCCAACGAAGTGAAGTTGGATAATATGGAAGTTCCGGATTCTTCTAAACCAGAAACGTATAAACGTGTAGATTCATCGAAACCAGGAACCATTACGTATCATTTAGTGCCGCAGTCTTCTGAAGATTACTGGGTATCGATTCCTCAAAAACTTTCTCACACGAATAAAAACAAAGTGAGAATTTTACTCAATGGAAATACGTATGACTTCCAAGATAAATTCCAACAAACACAACTTATTCAAGTGGCCCATGATTCACTTGGAAAAGCCGTTGATTTAACGATTGAAATTGACATAGATGACGAATACAACTTGTCAGGGTTACGCCTAGCGCGTTCAAATAGCGCCTTAGTAAATCGCATGATTGAAGAGCGTCAACTTCAAGGGATGAAAGTCACTCATTGGGATGATAGTCATATTCAAGGAACTGTGAACATTACAGACGACAGTACATGGATGATGACAAGTATTCCATATGAAAAGGGCTGGACTGTTAAAGTGGATGGTCAAGTCGTTGGAACGGCTAAAGTTTGGGATAGTCTTCTTGCCTTCCAAATTACACCTGGTGAACATACGATTGAGATGACTTATATGCCAGAAGGATTTATGGCAGGATTAGTAATTTCAATCTTATCAATTTGTATTTATGTGTTAGCCATTTATAAAAAATGGATTTAATTGAATAGGAGTAGACTATAATGACAATTTCAAAAATGAAATTAAAATATAGTTCGCTATTCTTCGTTCCATTTGTGGTGATGTTGGGGGTCTTCCTAAGTCTAGGATTGACCCCTTTTTCGCAAAATTCGATTCATAGCGGAGACTTTCTTTCTCAATATTTTCCGCTTTATATCGGATTGCATAAACTATTTTGGAGTGGAGATTTTAGTGGTCTATTTTGGTCCTTCGAGAAATCACTTGGAGGAGCCATGCCAAGTGTCTGGGGCTTTAATAGTTTAAGTCCATTCACGTTTTTATATGTAATCTTTCCAATTTCAAGTTTTCAAGTCCTTAGCTACGTGATTCCTCTTCTACGTGCTGGGGTTATGGGAGTCGTCTTTGGATATTTCTTAGAAAAGAAATTCCAAGGCGTGTCGAAACATTACTGGTTATCATTAGGATTAGCTTCGTCATATGCCCTTAGCGGTTTTGTCGTATCGCAACAATATAATCCTAATTTCTTAGATAATCTGGTCTATATTCCGTTTATTCTCTTGGGAATCGAAGAGGTGGCGAGTGGGAAGCGTTCGGTGAAATTACCGCTGTTTCTTGCCATTAGTTTAATAACGGATTTTTATACAGGGTATATGATGTGTCTCTTTGTGGCACTCTATACATTTTATGTGGTCTTCTCGTCGGATGCTTCATTGAAAGAAGCCGTACAGAGAATAGTGAGAGTCGCGTTATTTGCACTGATAGGGGTAGGCCTTGCAGCATTTTGGCTATTGCCCGTCTTTAGCGCCTTATTAGAAAGTAAAGCGAGTGCGGGAAGTACCTTTGCATGGTCTTGGAATCCTGTGAATGATTTAGTCGCTATGCCGCAAAAATTCATCTTAGGATCCTTTGGTGAAAAAGAGTGGGGCGATTCTAAGGCGTTACCGCAACTCTTTATCGGTGGCTTAGGGCTTTTTGGGCTATGTACGTTCTTCGCTAAAAAAGAGATTACACTTCGTAAGAAATTAGCAGCGACAGTTGTGTTGCTTGTCTTACTGCTCTCATTTTCAATTCAAGGCTTCGATCAAATTTGGCATATGGGACAACGCCCAGTCGGTTTCTACTTCAGAAATTCTTGGGTAGCCAATAGCTTTATGCTGGTGCTAGCATCCGAAAGTCTAATGCAGTGGAAAGATGAATTCCGATTGAATGAGTTCTTAGTGACCATCTTTGGATTTGGGGCAATTCTAGTATTGTCGATGCTAAGAAGTCTTCAATATGTTGAGACCTCGCAGAAAATACTCGCATTCATTATTTGGACAATTATCTTATTAGCCTTCTTCTTTAGAAGAGCGGATAGAGTTCGTAGGTTACAATTAACAGCGGGAGTTGTGATAGTTGAGTTAATGGTGAGTTCGTTTGTCGGTTTTAGAAGAGCACCTTATTTTATCGGTAATGCAGGATTGCAGGAACAAATGGAATTTGCGATGGCTTTCGATAAAGAAGGCTATAGCCATCAAAGTACGTTTACGCGAATGGAAATGCATAAAGGATTGTCGCATGCGAACTTCCCGATTGCGTTTGGATATAATGGAGCTTCGCACTTCACATCGAGTCTTGAGCATGCGCTGATTGAAGAGATGAGCCATCTAGGCCTTCCAACGTCTCAATCGGTGGTGAACTATACCAACCGTAATGTGATTTTGGATTCGCTCTTTGGAGTTTCACGCTTTATGATGGACGGCGATGAAAAACGCGTCTATGCCGATGTGCGTGGTATGTATGCTAAAGAAGGCAAAGTGAAGGATTTTGTGGTTTACCGCAATCCATATGCGTTTTCTCTTGGCTATTTAACGAATGAGAATACGACAACCAATATCGCTTTTGAAAAAAATCAACCAGTAGCCAATCTTAACCAGCTCTTGCAAGTGATTGGGCTCTCTGGAACAAATGCATTGACGGAGGTTAGTGTAGGCGAACCTGTGACGACGAATTTAACGAAGGGGCCGGAGAAATACACGCTAACAAATGAGGCGGAATCTGCTAAAATTGAATGGAAGTTCAATCTACAACCAAACAAATTGTATTTTGTGGAAATTCCAGAACGTCAAGCGGGCTCTGTGATTAAATCAAAAGTGATGTTAAATGGTATTAGTTATCCGTATGAAAATCGATTCCATGAGAACCAATTGTGGATGATTGGAAATGGGAATTTAGATCAGACAATTACCTTTGCGATTGAGGACGCGAAAGCCAAAGAATGGGATTTACGTGGCTTCAAGTTCTATACGATTGATATCACAACACTCGCAAACGCATTGACGCAGTATAAGAAAGCAAATGATATTACAATTGAGTCGTATACAAACGCGATGGTGAAGGCACATGTCACTGTAACTAATAGTGAGCAGTCCTTTGCGACCTTTACGATTCCATACCATTCTGGTTGGAGCGTGACGGTGGATGGTAAGAAGCAAGAAGTGAAAAAAGCGCTTGGCTTCTTTATGGGCGTTTCGCTGACAGAAGGAGAACACGAGATTGTTTGGAGTTATACTCCACCAGGATTACATCTTGGAATGTTCATTTCTGTTTCGTCGCTTCTCTTACTGATTTTCCTATGGAAAAAGCATAAAAATTAAATAGATTGTTATTAAAATAGTCTCTGAAATCGTGCTGATTTTAGAGATTATTTTTTTTTGTGTTTTTTATAGGCCGTACTTTTGTAATTGAGAGGTGTTCATGGGTATAATGGCTTGTTAATTAGTGAAAGGGAAGTGATGAAGTGATGGATGCGACAAGTTTAGCCGAAGACGTTCGTTTGAAAAAAGTGAGTCCATTAGAATTAGTAACAGAAACGATTCAACGCGCGCGCACGCTTAATCCTTCTCTGAATGCCATTGTTTATGAGCAATATGAAGAGGCGCTTGAAAAAGCAAAAAACTTTAAACCGACGAATCAACCATTTGCGGGAGTTCCTATTTTTCTAAAAGACTTAGGGCAAGAACAAAAAGGAAGCGTCTGTACATATGGCTCGCGTTTATTCAAGGATGTAAAAAGCGCTCAGACTGATAACTTTGTCAAACGGCTAGAAGAACTCGGTTTTATCATTATGGGTCGTACCAATACTCCAGAATTTGGATTTAAGACCGTCAGTGATGCCGCACTCCATGGACCCGTTCGAAATGCGGTGAACCCTGAGCGAAACGCTGGAGGATCTAGTGGAGGGGCAGCTGCTGTTGTAGCGAGTGGGATTGTCCCAATTGCAGCAGCAAGCGATGGTGGTGGATCGATTCGAATCCCTGCCAGTCATAATGGATTGATTGGACTGAAACCCTCTAGAGGTCGTGTGATTGTTGGACCAGGTTCCTATCGTGGATGGAATGGCGCAACTGTTCATTTTGCGCTGACAAAAACGGTCCAAGATACAAGGAACTTATTATTTCATATGCAAGAGTGCCAGATGGAAAGCCCGTTTCCATTGCCGAAACTGAGTTACGAACAGCTTTATAAGACAGAAAAAATAAAACCATTAAGAGTGGCCGTGTTGTTAAAGTCACCAGTGGGAGAAGCGGTCTCTAAGGATTCGGTGGATGCCGTAATGAAGATTGCGAATTTCTTTGAAAATCATGGGCACTCCGTAACCATTCTTCAAAAGGACCCAGTAGATGGTGTTGATCTGCAAAAAGGATTTTATATTATTAGTGCAGTGGAGACAGCGTTGATGTTCCAAAATATTGAACGCCAACTACAGCGCCAAATAACGCGTGACGATATGGAATTAATGACATGGGCGATTTATCGTAGTGGCCTGGATATTTCAGGAATGGAGTACTCTAAAGTGGCTTCAAGTTGGGATAATTATGCCGAGCAGATGGCACAGTTACACGAGCAGTACGATGTGCTGCTGTTACCGACAGTTGCACAGGCGGCGCCGAGTCTTGTTCCGTATCAATTATCTACGGATTTACAATCCGAACTCGGTCGCATTGATGATTTTACAAAAGACCAAAAGCAGCAATTACTCTGGGAAATGTTCGAGGAGAGCGTAGCCGATACGCCGTTTACGCAGCGATTTAATATTACAGGACAACCCGCAATCAGTTTGCCAGTACACCGCACCAAAGATGGACTGCCGATTGGCGTTCAACTCGCTGCTGCAAAAGGAAGAGAAGATTTGCTCCTACAAATCGCAGAATGGTTTGAACAAGAAGAATTATTACAAGTAACAAAACAGTAGAAAGAAGTGAAAGTGTGTTAGAAACAGAAGCTTTATTTAAGCCTTTCGAATTAAAAAAAGGAGTCACATTGGACAATCGATTTGTGCTTTCTCCAATGGTGACGAACTCTTCAACGAAAGAAGGTCATATTACAGAGGATGATTTAAAATACGCCGAGCGTCGTGCACACTCTGCAGCCCTTCAAATTACAGGGGCGGCATATGTGAACAAGCACGGACAGCTATTTGAGTATGGTTTTAGTGCGACTTCTCTAGACGATATCGAAGGCTTAACCAAACTAGCCAAAGCAATGAAATCAGGCGGAGCGAAGGCCATCTTACAATTAACGCATGCAGGACGTTTTGCAAGCCATGCCTTAAACCGTGACCGCTATGTGTATGGTCCTAGTGCGATGACATTGCAATCGCCGTTCCCACATGAAGTGAAAGAATTAACCGTAGAAGAAATTCATGGCATCATCGAAGATTATCGCCGTGCTGCTCAAATTGCCATCCAGTCTGGATTCGACGGTTTAGAAATTTCATCGGCACAACGATTACTTATCCAAACCTTCTTCTCAACGTTCTCAAACGAGCGTACAGATGAGTATGGCTGTAAGACATTAGAAGACCGTTCAAGAATCGGGATGGAAGTCTTAACGGCGGTTCAAGAAGTGATTGATGAATATGCCTCAGAAGAGTTTATTCTTGGATTTCGTGCGACTCCTGAAGAAACGCGTGGAAATCAAATTGGATACACCGTAGATGAGTTTCTTGAGTTCTTCGAAGAGGCGCTTAAGAAATTGAATATTAACTACTTAGCCATTGCAAGCTGGGGACATGATGTTTTCAGAAATAAAGTTCGTGCTAAAGGACCGCATCAAGGCGAACTCGTGAATAAAGTCGTCTATGACCGCTTAAAAGGACGCGTGGCAGTGATTGCTTCAGGCGGCATTAATTCTAAAGAAAAAGCCCTTGAAGCATTGGAAAATGCAGATTTAGTCGGGCTATCAACACCGTTTATCACGGATCCAGAATTTGCCGTGAAGATTCAAGAAGGAAATGAATCAGATATTCAATTAACGATTAAACCAGAAGCCCTCGAAGCCTTAGCGATTCCAAAGGCGGCTTTCAAGGATATCGTTCCTTTAATGGACTTTGGAGAGTCGCTTGAAAAAGAAGCCAGAGATTTCTTCAGAGGGTTAGAAGCGAACTACGAGGGGAGAGAGACGGATGAAAATTAGTCTATTAGATTATGGTCTCGTAGATGAAGGAAAGACGAGCGCAGAAGCTGTTCGTGAAACATTGGAGTTGGCGCAATTAGCAGACGAACTTGGATTTCATCGATTCTGGGTGAGTGAACATCATAATGTGCCAGCGCTCTCGATTAGTGCTCCAGAAGTGGTGATTCCGTACCTTGCTAGCCACACGAAGAACATCCATATTGGTTCGGGTGGAATCATGGGGCTTCATTATTCGCCGTATAAAGTAGCTGAAATCATGTCAACGCTAGAAGGACTATTCCCAGGACGTATGGATATCGGTCTTGGTAATTCCCCAGGAACGCCGCTTGTAGGTCGTAATTTGCAGTCGCTTTATTCGAAAGAGCAATACGCCTTGTGGTTAGAAAAATTGCAGCACTATTTAAATGAAGCGCGTCATAAAGGTGTGGTCGTTCCAGAAGTGGCGACTGTTCCAGAGCAGTTACTTCTTGGAATGGGAGGTCAGTCGATTGAGTCAGCGGCAACTCTTGGTTTGAGTTTTGTATATGGTGTATTTCCGTATATTCCTCAAGACCCTGTGGAGTTGGCGAAAAGTCTTTCCAAGAAATATCGTAGCACCTTTAAGTCAGGCCCACATAGTAAGCCAAGCAACTTCGTACTAGCGGTATTTGTGGTTATTGCAGATACGAGTGAAGAAGCCGAAGAGATGGCGAAACCATTAGATTTATGGATGCTTGGAAAACAAGATTTTTCAGAATTTCATACCTTCCCAACACGAAAAGATGTGGAAACATATGAATTAACTCAGCGTGACCGTGAAAAAATCGCAAGCAACCGCAGTCGACTCATTGTGGGAAACCCACGTGAAGTTTACGAGCAAATGGAGACGCTAAGAGCAGTCTCTAATCCTGACGAGTTATTATTTATTCCGCTCGTCGGTTCCATTGAAAAAAGAAAACGTTCAGTAGAATTACTTGCTGAATTATATAAAGGAGAAAGATAAAATGAGAAAATTTGCTAACTTTTTATGGATTGATAAAGAAGGAGAAAACTACACGATTCGTATGACTCCAGAACTTCAAGATGATGTCGGTACAATTGGATTCGTTCAATTTAACATGGATGACGAATTAGAAGCTGAAGACGAAATCTTAAGTTTAGAAGCAAGTAAAACAGTGATGTCGATTGTGACTCCACTTGCAGGGAAAGTCGTAGCTAGAAATTTAGCGGCAACAGAAGATCCTAAATTATTAAACTCTGAAAAACCAGAAGAACACTGGTTAGTGACATTAACGAATGTTGATGAAGCAGCATTCTTGGCATTAGAAGATGAATAATCATAAAGAAGAGCAGTTGCTCAAACAAATGATTGAAATCCTGGCTCAGGAATCAGGAGAAACCGTATCAGTTGAAGGAAAAACTCCAGAAGAGTTGAAAGCGGAATGGCGAGGGCTTGTGAATGTAAGACAACCAAAAGAGGCTTCTGCAGAATATATCGCTTTAGAGAAAGAATATTTAAAAGAGTACCATTCACCAAGAGTACAGACTTTGTCGGATTGTGTTCCAACAGCAAATGACCAAATCAAACTCTATTATGGGGATTTATGTGAACTGAAAGTCGATGCGATTGTGAATGCGGCGAACAGCGAGATGCTTGGATGTTTTATTCCGAATCACCGCTGTATTGATAATGCGATTCATACTTTTTCAGGGATTGAACTTCGAAGCTTTTGCCATCATTTAATGGACGAGCAAGGAAAGAAAGAACCTGTTGGAAAAGCAAAAATCACGCCAGCGTTCAACTTGCCATCGAAATACATTATTCATACGGTAGGCCCCTTCTTGCCTCCAGGGCAAAAAGTAACGCCGCTTCGTGAACAGTTACTGGCTGGTTGTTACAAGAGTTGTCTGGAAGCAGCAAGAGAAGTTGGCCTAACCTCGATTGCTTTTTGCGGGATTTCAACAGGAGAGTTTGGTTTTCCAAAAGAACCTGCGTCGCGTATTGCGGTAGATACTGTGAAAAAATGGTTGACGGAGACAGCTTCAACAATGACCGTTGTCTTTTCAACGTATACCAAGGAAGACCAATCAATTTATCAGAATTATTTATCAGGAGAACAGTAGAATGACGAAATGGAATGCATTACAAAAAGAAAGAACGACTGAAGCTAGTCTACTGGCGGACTTATTCCAGGAAGCTGATGCCATCGTGGTGGGTATCGGTGCTGGGATGTCGGCAGCAGATGGGTTCACCTATATTGGCAGTCGATTCGAAGACGCTTTTCCTGATTTTATCGAGAAGTATCAATTTTTAGATATGTTACAGGCGAGCTTGTTTCATTTTCCGAGTTGGGAAGAGTATTGGGCGTTTCAAAGTCGTTTTATCGCGCTCAACTACTTAGATCAACCTGTGGGGCAATCGTATGTGGAACTATTAGAAATGCTTAAAACGAAGCCATACCATATTATTACGACAAATGCGGACAATGCGTTTTGGGTAGCCGGGTATGACAAAGAGAAAGTTTATCATATTCAAGGGGAGTATGGACTTTTCCAATGTAGCCAGCACTGTCATCCAAAAACGTATCAAGATGATGCATTAGTCCGTAAGATGATTGCGGAACAAAAGGACATGAAAGTACCTTATGAACTGATTCCGTTCTGTCCAGAATGCGGAGCGCCGCTTGAAATTAATAAGCGTAATGCCGAAAAAGGAATGGTCGAGTCAGCAGATTTCTTTGCACAAAAAGAGCGCTATGATGCGTTTTTAGAAGAACATAAAAATGATAAGGTGCTCTTTTTAGAAATCGGAGTGGGCTTTACGACGCCACAATTTATTAAAACACCGTTCCAAAAATGCGTACAAGCCAATCCAAATGCGCTGTTTGTAAGTATGAATCATAAACATTACCGGATTCCGCTCGCGTTAAGAGAGCAGACTGTACAATTGTCAGAAAACATCGCCCCATTAATTCATGGGACATATCAAGAGCTTAAAGGAGAATAAACAATGTATTTAATCGAACCAATCCGTGATGGAAAATATGTAAAAGATGGAGCAGTAGCGCTTGCGATGCAAGTATATGTGCAAAGTAATGTCTTCTTAGATGATGACATCTTGTTCCCATATTACTGCGACCCTAAAGTAGAAATTGGAAAATTCCAAAACACAATCGCTGAAGTGAATGAGGAGTATTTAAAAGAAAACAATATTCTTGTTGTACGTCGTGACACTGGTGGCGGTGCCGTATACGTGGATTCTGGTGCTGTGAATGTGTGCTACTTAATCCAAGACAATGGAATCTTCGGCGACTTCAAGAGAACGTATGAACCAGCGATCAAAGCCTTACACGAACTCGGCGCAACAGCCGTTGAACAAACAGGACGTAACGATTTAACGATTGAAGGCAAAAAAGTATCCGGAGCTGCGATGACAATCAGCAATGGTCGAGTATACGGTGGATTCTCGCTCTTATTAGACGTGGACTATGATGCGATGGAAAAAGTCTTGAATCCAAACAAGAAGAAATTACAATCGAAAGGGATTCAATCGGTACGTGCACGTGTGGGAAGTATTCGTCCGTACCTAGCCCCAGAATATCAAAACGTGACGGTAGATGAATTCAAAAACTTAATCACATGTAAGATTTTAGGAATTAACTCTATAGATGAAGCGAAACGTTATGTGTTAACGGAAGAAGATTGGAAAGCAATCGATGAACTCACAGCTTCTAAATATAAAAACTGGGAATGGAATTATGGCCAATCTCCACAATATAGTGATTACCGTGATGGACGTTTCGCATGTGGAACAATTCAATGCTACTTAGAAGTGGAACAAGGTAGAATTTCAAATTGCCGTATTTATGGAGATTTCTTTGCAAAAGGAAATGTTCAAGAAGTCGAAGAAAAACTTAAAGGTGTTCGTATGGTGAAAGAAGACTTAGTGGAAGTCTTAAGCGCCATCGATTTAAGCAACTACTTTGGCGCAGTTACTGCTGAGGAATTTGCGGGACTCATTTTAGGAGAATAAAAAAATAGGGTGATACCGTATAAGGTA
>JUUF01000383.1 GCA_001058355.1 Carnobacterium maltaromaticum | reverse complement strand
GCACAGTTGATGAACTTATTTGGGAACCTCGTGGGTGGATATAAATTTTCTAAAATTGCTGAGAATTTCAGCTTAAATACGATTCGAGCGCCAAAAGTTGAATCAGCACTTGAAATGTACAATATGGATGACTTAGCTAAACTCCAACACACAGAGAACTTTACTGAGAAGTCTTTAATTCACATTTTTGAAGGTGATATAAGGAGAGGACAAGCAGGTGGCTATCATTATGATATGGTAGAAGGGACTTCTGGTAGTATCATAGAAGGGACGAAAAGTCCTACCTTAAATGATGCTGGAGTTTATGAAGCGAAAGTTGAAGTAAATGGAATTCCTAAAACAGGAAATGGAGGGTATTCAACCTTTTTTCCTGACCGTATGAGCCCTCAGGAGGTTGTAGATACTATTAATGAGGCATATTCTAATAAAGTTTTATCTAATGGCAATGAGTACATTGGAAAAAGTAGTAATGGATTAAAGATTGGAATGTATATAAGAAAATCTGATGGAAAGATTATCTCAGCATTCC
>JUUF01000382.1 GCA_001058355.1 Carnobacterium maltaromaticum | reverse complement strand
GTTCCATTTCTGAACGCGATTGCTCGCATCCTGTTATTTAGTGGCTTTTTTCTCTAAATAGTCACCGATTGCTTGGCAGATGAAGACGATGATTAACATGATAATTGTGGCTACCACGATTACGTCTCCTTGGAATCGGTTATAACCTCGTGAGATGGCTACGTTACCGATACCGCCGGCACCAAACGCTCCGGCCATGGTTGTTAAACCAATTAAGCTGATAATTGTTAGTGAGCTTGCACGGATTAAGCTTGGCAAGCCTTCTTTTAAGTACACACGGAAGATAATTTCTAGCGGTGTACATCCCATTGCTTCACTCGCTTCGATAACCCCTTTATCTACTTCGGTCAACGCTAATTGCACTTGACGAGAATAGAATGGAACGGTTGCGAATACTAGCGGAACAATCGCTCCTGGAATACCAATGGTTGTTCCTACGATTGCACGAGTTACTGGAATCAGTAACATGGCAAGAATGATAAATGGAATTGAACGGAATAAGTTCACGACTTTATCAAGTATCAAGTACAATGGTTTGTTTTCAAGGATGTTTCCTTCACGTGTTACAACTAGTGTCACCCCTAAGGCAATTCCTAAGATTCCGGCGATTAAACCTGTTAAACCAACCATGATTAATGTATCAAATGTGGCTTTTTGAATTTCCGCCCATACTTTGGCATCGATGTTTGGAAACCAAGTTTTAAAATCAATAAAGGCTAATAAATTCATCTTAGGCACCTCCCTTTGCTTCTTCTAAAACATCAACAGACACACCTTGTCCTTTAATGTAAGAAAGTGCATTTTCGATGCTTTCTTTTTCACCAGAGAGACCAACCAATAATGTCCCAACTGGAGTCTCTTGGATGATTTCCACGTTCGCGAATAAGATGTTCGCTGCTACTTGGAATTGAGTCGATAATTTCGTAATCAACGGTTCCCCTGTTGAAGCACCGACGAATGAAATTTTCACTAAGTAATCTCCATCTTTCAGATTCAATAACTGTTCGTGTGAGATAACTGTTTCAATTCCTTGGTTGATATGCGTTGCTGTATCGATAAAGTCTTTTGTTAAGTTGCGTTGTGGATTTGTGAAGATATCAAGCACTGTTCCTTGCTCAATCACTTCACCGTCTTCCATTACGGCAACCTTATTACAGATTTCTTTAACAACTTGCATCTCATGCGTGATAATCACAATCGTAATTCCTAATTGCTCATTAACTTTCTTCAATAACTCTAAGATTGAGTATGTTGTTTTAGGGTCAAGCGCACTTGTCGCTTCGTCACAGAGCAATACGTCTGGGTCATTAGCTAACGCACGGGCGATCGCCACACGTTGTTTTTGTCCCCCAGAGAGTTGACTTGGATAGCTATTTGCCTTATCTTCAAGACCAACCAATTGCAGTAGAGAATCAACTTTCTCTTTAATTTCTTTCTTCGTTAACTTCACCAATTTTGGTTCCGCGGTTGGATCAACAGCTGTTTCTCCTTCTTCCACTAGCGGTTTCTTCGCTTTTTTCAGCGGGAAAGCCACATTGTCAAAGACGCTTAACGTATTCATTAAGTTGAAGTGTTGGAAAATCATCCCAATTTTCTTACGTGCATCACGCAATTCATTTGGTTTCAATTTCAATAAATCGATGCCATTCACTTCGACTGTTCCGCTTGTTGGACGTTGCAGTAAGTTAATGGTACGAACTAGAGTACTTTTACCTGCACCACTATATCCGATAATTCCATAGATATCCCCGTCTTCCACATCGACAGAAACATTTCGAACGGCTTTTACGACTTTCTTACCTTGCGTAAAGGTCACGTCGATATTTTCTAATTTAATCATGTGTTCTCCTTTCTTTTCTTCAAACAAAAATCGTCCCTCGCTAACATGGGGTTAGCAAAAGGACGAGTCAAATTCTCGTGTTACCACCTTTGTTTATAGTATTCTCACAAACACTATCTCTATCTGTTTCAATCAAAACAGAAAGCTGTATCGGGCTTACCCGTAATCATCTAATCATTCGACAATTAACACTCCGAGGCCATCTTCAA
>JUUF01000381.1 GCA_001058355.1 Carnobacterium maltaromaticum | reverse complement strand
AAGCCTTGGTCTTGCGCCTTTCAAGCCTCAAAGTGGGAGTAGGAAGCAAGCTTCAACTCCCACTAGTTCGCATTGAATATTATTCCCTATTATGGTGATGATAAAATCCGTAAGGTCCAAGAATTGATTTACTTCGTATCCACCTTCGTGAAATGGAACGGTGCAGAGAGGTAATGTGTGCTCCTCACAGATTTTTTGCAGCATTTTAAGAATGGAACTAAGGCCCTGTAGGATTTTAATCAGAAACAATAGACGGCGTTTGGTGGATTTGTTATAATCTTCTTATTGAATGAGAAAGAGAGTGGTATTATGGCAACAGCATTGATCGTATATGCTAGTTTAACAGGAAATACAGAAGAGATTGCAGATATTTTAGCAGAAGCATTAGAAGAGCGTGGCGTGGAAGTGGACATGAAAGAATGTACTTCAGCGCAAGCAAGCGAATTCCATAATTATGATATTAATGTTGTCGCAACTTATACTTACGGAACAGATGGCGACCTACCTGATGAAATCGTCGACTTCTATGAAGAATTAGAGGAAGAGGATTTAACAGGAAAAGTATACGGAGCGCTTGGTTCAGGAGATACTTTCTACGATAAGTTCTGCCAATCAGTATTAGATTTTGATGCGCAATTTGCAAAAACAGGTGCCAAAAAAGGTGCTGAAAATGTCTTAGTAGACTTAAACGCTGAAGCAGAAGATATCGAACATATCCAAGCTTTCGCGCAAAGCCTAGTTGACGCTTTAGCATAATGATAAATGTTAGCTACCTTAGACCATTTGTTTAGGGTAGCTTTTTTATTGGAGGAAAAGGATGTATTATACCGTACAACAAACTGCAGAGAATCTGGAAATCGACTTAGGATATCTCATGCATTTAATTCAAACGAAACAAGTGAAGACGGTGGAAGTGGATGGTGAGTTATTGTTAAACAGTGCGCAGTTCGACTTCTTCTTAAAACAACGCGAGCGCCTTTTGGAAGAATATCAGAAGTACTTGGATGAACCAATTCCTGAAGACATCGATATAAAGGATGAAGACTAGGATGCATAGCGAGAGCTCAAAGGACATCAAAACTAAAAAATACCGCTTACGATTTCTCAGTTTTGTGGAGATTATGATAATCACTTAGTGATAATAAAGCGAATTCCCTTCCGTTCAAGAAAAGAGTAGGGATAAAAGAAATTGTAAATTTAAGTATTCTATGAAAATGAAAATACACACTGAAAAAACAATTTTTTTTTGAAAAAATTAGTTGACATTGAAGACAAATGAGTTCATAATGAACACATCACTAGAAAAGGAGTTAAGAACATGGCACACTTATGTATCGTATTAGAATTGAATACGCGTTGGCAAAGCCACTAGATACAGGTTGTTCTTAACGTACTTTTGTACATATAGATACAACCTTCATTGACGTGAACTTGTATCTATGTGGATTTCAACTATAAAGCAAACTCGACCACGTAGATCTATAGACTAGAGCTGACGTGGTCTTTCTATTTGTATGAGAGACTCGTAGTAACATACGTAGTCTCTTTTTTAATAGAGTTTGCGAACATCTATTTAATTTTTGGAGGAATTTATCATGAAAAAGAACAAAAGCATTTATTTATTCGGAGCATTATTAGTATTAGTAGTGATTGGAGCATTATTCTTCAATCAATCAGGAGATAAAAATAAAGAAACAAACGCAACTAACACAGCATCTACTCAAACAGAAACCGTTAAAATTGGGGTATTACAATTACTTAGCCACCCAGCCTTAGATGCGATTTACAAAGGATTACAAGACGAATTGAAGAACGAAGGATATGAAGTTGGCAAAAACTTAGAAATCGACCTTCAAAACGCGCAAGGTGACCAAAGTAACTTAGCAAGCATGTCTGAAAAATTAGTTTCAGGTGGAAACAACATTTTAGTAGGGATTACAACTCCTGCAACATTAGCGTTAGCGAACAATACAAAAGAAACACCAATTATCATGGGTGGGATTACTTATCCAGTTGAAGCTGGTTTAATCGCAAGCGAATCAAAACCAGGAAACAACATCACTGGTGTTAGTGACCGTACACCAATCAAACAACAGTTAGAAATCATGAAACAAGTTCTTCCTAACATGAAGAAAGTCGGTATTCTTTACACTTCAAGCGAAGACAACTCTGTAAAACAAGCCGAAGAAGCTGAAAAATACGCAAAAGAATTAGGTTTAGAAGTTAAAGTATCAACGATTGCAAACACAAACGATATTCAACAAGTAACTGAAAGCTTAGCAAGCCAAGTAGATGCCATCTTCGTTCCAATCGATAACACAATTGCAAGTGCAATGGCAACAGTGGTTCAAGTAACAGATGCAGTTAAAGTGCCAGTATTCCCTTCAGCTGATACAATGGTTGCTGACGGTGGAGTATTAGGTGTAGGTGTTGACCAATACCAAATCGGTGTAGAAACAGCTAAAGTAGTTGTAAAAGTTCTAAAAGGTGCAAATCCAGCCGATACACCAATCACATTAGCAAACAAAGGTGTTGTTTATGTCAACGAAGAAAAAGCGAAAAAATTAGGCATTACAATTCCAGAAAGTATCTTAAAAGATGCACAAAAAGTAACACCAACAAATAAATAAGATAGTTTAGAAACGTTGATATGATAACAACTCTAAGAGGGGATGATTCATACACAATATGACTTAAACGTCATATTGATCGTTTCAGAGGAGGATTTTTTTCGAAATGGATTTAGTAATTTCTTCGATTTCTCAAGGGATATTATGGGGCGTATTATCTCTCGGGTTATTCATTAGTTTTCGAATTTTAAATATTGCAGATATGACGACTGAGGGGAGCTTTCCTCTTGGCGCTGCGACTTGTGTGATTTTGATTCAACAAGGGGTGAACCCATTCTTAGCAACGCTTGTAGCGATGATTGCCGGAGCGCTTGCCGGGGGCGTGACAGCGTTCCTTATGACTGTTTGTAAAATTCCAAGTTTATTAGCAGGGATTTTAACAATGACGTCACTCTTATCCATTAACTTACGTGTGATGGGGAAAGCGAATATCACACTTCTTGGACAAGATACGATTTTCAGTGTCTTTTCAAAACTAGGCTTACCAAAGTATTTTGATATTATCATTATGGGGCTTGTCGTGATTGGGATTTTAATTTTCCTCATGTATTGCTTCTTCAAAACAGAATTTGGACAAGCACTGATTGCCACAGGGGACAACGAAAAGATGGCACGCGCGCTTGGGATTAACACGCGTAAGATGACGGTATTTGGCTTGATGCTCTCAAACGCACTTATCGCCTTAGCCGGGGCAATTTTAGCGCAAAACAATGGATACGCAGACGTAAACTCAGGACTTGGAACCATCGTTATTGCACTAGCTGCGATTATTATCGGTGAAGTGATTTTCGCCGACGAATCATTCGTTGGACGTCTTGTCTGCATCCTTTACGGATCAATTATTTACCGTTTACTATTAATGCTTGTGTTGTTACTCAATGTCTTCCAAGCAAACGACTTCAAACTCATCTCAGCAGCACTGATTGCATTCTGTTTAACAGTGCCACAAATAAAGAGCTGGATTCAGCAAAAAAGCACACGTCATAGAAAGGGGGAAAACTAAATGAGTATTGAAATTCAACACTTATCCAAAACATTTTTCCCTGGAACTTCACGTGAGCATAAAGCACTAAAAAACGTTAGCTTATCGATTCAAGAAGGCGACTTCATTACAATTGTCGGTGGAAATGGTGCTGGGAAATCGACTTTCCTAAACGCGATTGCTGGTAATTTTGCTTTAGACGAAGGAACAATCTCGTTTGGTGGTCATCAAATCGAACATACGGCGGATTTTGAACGTGCGGCTTACATCAGTCGTGTCTTCCAAGACCCAATGCAAGGAACAGCACCTCGTATGACAGTGGCTGAAAACTTAGCGTTAGCAAACCGACGTGGTCAAAAACGTAGCCTGTTTAAAACATCTTCTAAAGAAGATTTGCAACAATTCGAGGCCTTACTAGCCCCCCTAGGACTTGGCTTAGAAGACCGTCTTCATACAGAAATCGGACTATTATCAGGAGGACAACGTCAAGCCATTTCACTCCTCATGGCAACGATGAACGCTCCACAACTATTACTGTTAGACGAACATACAGCAGCGCTTGACCCGAAAACACAGCGCAAGATTATGCAGAAAACACAAGAAACCATCGAAGAAAAGAACTTAACCGCGCTGATGATTACACACAATTTATCTGACGCGATTCATTTTGGGAACAGACTCATTGTCATGCATCGTGGTGAAATCGTCCGCGATTTTGCAAAAGAGGAAAAAGCAGCATTAACAGAGGAAGAATTATTCAGATTAATGAATGCCCTCGATGAAGCAGACCTACAAGGTGAATAAAATAATGGAAGAAGTGAAAGAATTTTCATTTCTTCCTTTTTTTATGGACAGACTTTGTTATAATGAAAGAGAATAAATCGTAAAGGATGAGTGCAAGTGGAATTTTGGAGTCAGTTGAACCCTAGAAGATATCGCAAATCAGGGTATATTGCTATTGGCGCTTTGATTGGTGTCCTGGCGGGAAGTGCGGTTAGTTTATTTAGATATATGATTGGTTTTATTTTAGAACAAGTAGTGACTGTCTATTCGTTTTTAAGAGAACAACCGCAATGGATTCCGGCATGGATTCTCTTTAGCCTTGTAATGGGGGTTATTTTAGGACAAATTGTGAAAAGCGACCCCGATATTAAAGGAAGTGGGATTCCGCAAGTAGAATTGCAACTTCAAGGGAAAATGGATATGAATTGGTGGTCTGTCTGCTGGAAGAAATTCGTCGGTGGAGCGATTTCTATTGGTTCAGGGCTATTGCTTGGACGAGAAGGCCCATCCATCCAGTTGGGAGCTTCGGTAGGTCAAGGTGTGGCAGAAACATTTAAGGCCAATCGCGTTCAGAAAAATGTGTTTATTTCCAGTGGTGCAGGTGCCGGACTAGCAGCTGCGTTTAATGCACCGATTGCAGGGCTTATGTTCGTACTAGAAGAAGTTCATCATACATTTAGTCCGCTTGTTGCCGTGACGACTCTAACAGCAGCGATTATTTCCAACTTTATTTCATTAAATGTATTTGGCGTCCATCCATCGTTAAATCTTGGAAACGACCAACGCTTCCCGATGGAATATTATGGGTACGTTGTTTTGCTTGGCATCATCCTAGCGATTTTCGGACTAGCGTATCATCGTCTCACATTAGCCTTGCCAAAGATTTACAAAACTCTCTTTCCGAAAGTGGCAACGTATAATTACTGCTTGATTGCCTTCATGCTGATTATTCCACTTGGTATGTGGAATCCGCATGTGTTAGGTGGTGGGGGCGAGTTAGTATTAGCCCTCGTTAAAGAAAATCACACCGTTCAATTTTTATTGGGACTTTTCGTCATTCGTTTTGTTTATTCAATGATTTCATACGGAACAGGACTTCCTGGAGGAATCTTCTTGCCAATCCTTTCTCTTGGGGCGCTTCTTGGATTAGCCTATGCAGAATTCTTAATTGATTTCTTAGGGGTGGACCCAAGTGTACGAGTGAGTTTCGTATTCTTTGCGATGGCGGGATACTTTGCAGCGATTGGGAAAGCCCCTCTAACAGCCTTACTACTTGTAACGGAAATGGTCGGTGGATTGAACCAATTAATGCCGCTTGGAATTTGTACATTAGTGGCGTATATCGTGGCAGACTTCTTGAAGATGGACCCAATCTATGAAGTATTAGCAGAACGTTTAGACAAAGAACATTCAACGGATACAAAAGGAGAGCGTACAACCTTCGAAGTACCTGTGATGGTGGATAGCCCGCTTGTTGAAAAAGCGATTCGCGATATTCAGTGGCCGCAAGAAATTATCATTGCGACCATTCGACGTGGCGCCAAAGAGATTATTGCTCGTGGGGATACGGTTATCCGTAGTGGCGACATTTTAATTGTGGTCTGTGATGAAGGAATAGTCGGCAAGATGACAGAAGAGATGACGCATCTTGTGACAGCTCCCTAGAGTTATTTTGCAATAAATGGTATACTGTGAAAATAAGAGGTGATACAGATGAGCGAACAAGGAAATGAATTACAAAGAAGTTTTAATCGATATTTAAGAAGAAACCAAGCATGGGTGTTTATCATCCTTACTGGTATTATTCTATTTGTGTCCGTATTCGTTTATCGTAGTTTCGCGAAATCGACGAAGACACCACTAGAAAATTACAAAGATCAGATTACACAAATGCAAGAACAAATCGATGCGCAAGAAACGCGCATCCAGCAATTGGAAGAGCAAATTAAACAATTGCAAGAAAAATCAAATAACTAAAAAAGAAAACCACCTTGGACGGATAAATCGTTCAAGGTGATTTTTTGTAAAGAATGAAATGTATCATTTTTGATACGT
>JUUF01000380.1 GCA_001058355.1 Carnobacterium maltaromaticum | reverse complement strand
CTTTTTGGGGTCAGTCCCGCATGTGGTAACCCATTCTTTTAAGCTTTATCTTTAAAATTCATTTCAAAACACATACCTTCTGCTGTTGCAAAGAAGCGGTGTTCAATTTGTTCACGTTCGAGCAACTGATGAACACTATAGAGTCCTACTCCATTTCCTCCGCCAGTCGTTCCTTTTGAAGATGGTAAGAGTGAAAATGCCGTTTCAATTTGTTCTTTCGTTAGTGGAACACATGGATTTTCAATCGTTAAATCTTGATCCTTTAATTCCACTCGAATGACGCCTTCTTTTGATGAGTGTTTAATGGCATTCATCAATAAGTTATTCCATACATTTCGAAAGGCGATTGGGCTCGCTTCAATCGTGAATGGTTCGATGTTTTCTTCAAGCACTAGTCCTTTTTCTTGTAATAACAACTGGAATTCTCTGTTCCACTCTGGAAGAACTTTGTCTAATGCTATTTCTTCTTTTGTTAGAGTTTCTTCTTGTAATTTAGACAGTGCCAGAATTTCCTGAACGAGTACAGACATCTGGTCGACTTTTGCAATCGACTCTTCCAAGTACTTATCGCGGTCTTTATATTTACCAACATTGAGACTCATATTCTCTAATAAAATCCGAAGGCCTGCTAATGGTGTCTTCAACTCATGAGAAGCACTCCGTAAAAAATCCACCTTTGTTTTTTCCAGCTGAATCATCTTCTGATTCTTCTCTTCCAGTTCATCGATGACAGATAGTAGATGCTCGTATAACTCATTAATTTGCATCTCCATCTGCCCAATTTCATCGGCTCTTGGATTTACAAATTTGGCATCTCTATCTAATTCCATCATCTTCTTGGTTACCCTAGACATTTGCATCAGAGGTTTCGATAATTTTCTAGCATAAATATACGAGAAAATGACTGCTGTAAAGATCGAAATGGCGAGCGATAATGGCAAATAACGGAATGTAACCTTGGTTGCCTGTTTCACCGATTCGGTTGTCGTCACGACCTGCAGTTGCATTTGTTTGCCGTCTTTTGTAGTGACTTGTCTATCCTCGATAATGACCGAGTTCTGATCACTATTTTCATCAATGGCTAACTCGCTTCCTAGCTGTAAGTTCTCCCCGTTCGATTCTTTTCTTAAGTAAGCTGTAATCCCTTCGTTTTTAGCATACAGTTGCAAGGCAGACGCAGCCTCTTGTTCATCGACTTTGGATAAACTTTCCACTAACACATCTGCTTTTTGGCTTAATTCTTGCTGACGTTCCTGCAAATAAAAGTGCGGAAAGGCAAAGTATAAAAACAGATGCGCGATGGCGACTAGCGTACCTAGAATGCTCAATGTATAAATAAAAATCTTAGGAAACAGTTTTAATTTTCTCATCTTAACTCCAACTTATATCCGACATTTTTAACCGTCACGATACAATCCAACAATAATTTTTTTCGCAATTGCTTGATATAAACATCCACAACACGGTCAAACGGTGGATCTTCATGCTCTGCCCACACATGATCTAATATTTGAGCGCGACTCAATACTTGTCCGTGATGTTCTACGAGTAGTTTCAAAATTGCCAGTTCTTTTGCAGTTACTTCCACAATCTGCCCATTTACTCTAGCTTCAAAACTGGTAAAATTCACACTCGTATTCTCATAGTTCCACACATCCATTTCTCCGTAATGACGCTTCAATACGGCTTCAATCTGCTTATGCAAAACAACGAGGGAGAATGGTTTTTGAATAAATCCATCGACGAGTAGCTCGAACGTTCTCACTTGTGTTTCTTCGTCATGAAGGGCCGTTAGCATCAGAATAGGAACTTTACTAGTTTTACGCACCTCTTCTAACACTTCAAAGCCATTTTTTCGAGGCATCATAATATCGAGTAAGATTAAATCAATCGACTCTTTTTCAAATACTTCAAGCGCTTCTACTCCATCTTCTGCTTCAAACACATGGAAGCCTTGCTCTGTTAAATATTCACGAACGCCTTCGCGAATCACTCCTTCGTCTTCAACGATTAATAAATTCAAAAACATCACCTCTTTTTTGCTATTATATCAATCAATCGGTCTAGCGACTAGACCCTTGCATTTTTATTCCGTATCTTGCAATAAACTCTTCGGAGATTTTTGTAAAATAAACGCACTGCCTAAGAGAACTGCAATGACAACAACGACGAGTCCAAGACCTACAACTGTTGCTTTATCCATATTGGATACTGTCACCGATAATTCTGTTAATGTCTTATTGAAGCCGTCCACGGCTGCTCCACCACCAAGGTTGGCCGATTTCGCTTCATTCGCCAGTTGCGTTCCAAGGCTGCTATTCACTTGCCCTAAAATGAGTTTTCCAACCCATTCGCTGACAGGTCCCCCTGCAAGAATCGCAGCGATAAAGCTGGCGATGCTGACCATTCCTACTTCGCACAGCATTTGCGCAATAATCGTTTTGTTCGTCATTCCAAGCGCCAAGCGAACACCGATTTCTCGACGACGACTGTTTGTCCATAAGAAGAGGACGAGTACTAAAATAATCGCTGAGAAGATTAGGCTTCCAAGGAATAGTTTGTCTGTTAAGCCATATACTAAGTTAATTGATTTTTGAAGCGTTGGGTAGTTTTGGCTGCTCTTAATAAGCGTATATGCCTTCCAGTCAATTCCCAATTTCTTCGCTTGTTCCATCACCTTATCGATGTCGTATTGACCACCCACAAGGAACGTAGCATCCAAATAAATGGCATCCGCATCAGTATATCCATACATTAATGCGCTTGTCTTTAAGTCTGTTAAAATCGTATTTTCATATAATTCTTGAGGCGCTGTGACTCCGCCTTTATTTTTACCACCAAATAATCCAACAATCGTCACTTCGGTTTGGTTATTCGCGTGCTTCTCGTTATCCGCATCATAGATGTTTGATTTCAACTTGAACTTGTCGCCGACTTTTAAATTATTTTTCTTAGCAAAGTCTTCGTGTACTAACGCCACATTTGTATCATCATCCTTAATATGGCGACCTTCTGTTAGCGTGAAAGTCTGCGCCGCGAATCGTTCATCCATGCTAGAATCATTAATCCCTGTTACCTGAGCAGCTTTCCCGAAACGTTGCTGACGAGTGGCGTCAAGACGAACTCCTTTTGCTGGAATCAATTCTTGATCGACAAGGTCAGCTACGACTTCCATTCGCTTCACTGCCTTTTGAACGCCTTCGATTCCTTCAATCGCTTGAATATCTTTTCCTTTCAAGTTCCCGCCCCCACGAGCAGTCCCTTGATTATGTCTGCGGTCGATCTGCATCGAGAACGAAGAATTAATCGACTTAAACGTTTCTTTTGCAGCAGTATCCGTTGCGTGTTTTACGGCTAAGCTACTAAGAGCCACTGTTGCCATACTGAATAAAATAAAGAAAATAATTAAGGTTTTAAACTTTTTTCTTGAGACATATGCCCAAGCATTTTGTAGGATATTCATTTATTTTCCCCCTCTTACTTTCTTTAGTTTTCCGTCTTCTAATTCCAACACTTCATCACTCGCAGCGGCTACTTGCGGGCTGTGTGTTACGACAATGACGCATTTGCCACTTTCATGAGCTGCCATTTTTAAGATATCGATAATTTCTGCGGCTGTTCCTTCGTCCAAGTTTCCGGTTGGTTCATCCGCTAAAATAATTGGCGCCTTTGAAACAAGTGCTCTAGCAATTGCAACCCGTTGTTGTTGCCCACCTGA
>JUUF01000379.1 GCA_001058355.1 Carnobacterium maltaromaticum | reverse complement strand
ACCCTAAAAATTATAGAACCAAATAAAGTTTATTCTCACATTTGTTTTTCTCTAATCATACCCACTCGATTTTCGTCAATATAGCAAAAATGATGCTTACGATAGAGCTTATCTGCAGGAACTTTAGCTAGTAAAGTGATAAAACTACTCTCATGTGTGTTTTCATCAAACCACTGATCAATCATTTCCATTATTTTATTTGCAATACCGCGTCTTTGGAACTTTTTATCTACCATAATATCGGATACGACAAAAGTGACACCACCATCGCCAACAATTCTTCCTAGACCAATGAGTTCATCATCTTCATAAACAGAAACTAAGAAAAGAGTTCCTTCAAGTGCCTTTTTCACTTCAGAATGAGGTTTAGTGCTATTCATTCCAGCGTTTACTCTTAATTGATTATAGGCTTCAACGCTGGGAATTTTATGAGTAAATTCCATAAAAAGATTCCTCCAATAACTTTTTATTCTTTATTTGTGCAATCACAACTCTTCATAATCGGGATGGTCTTTGATATAGATTGCTGCGTAAATGGCATCTACCAATACGGCTGGGAAAGCGAAGGCCATTAATGCGCCAGAGAAAAAGCCGAAAATTATTTGTATGTAGTCTGTAATCACGGCGATGACCAATAGAATAAAGCCCAGGACTTTAGCAATATTGAAAAGAAGTTCTTTCTTCTTACTATTCTCCTCATACGTTTCCCATCGATTGATCTTCCAAATTTTCCCTTGATTTTGAGGAAGGTAATACCATGCGTAAATGATGGTCATTACTATAAATAGAAGTACTATTGGAATGACATAAAATAGCGTCAACTTGGACTCGTAGAGCTTTAACGCGCTGAAGGGTGTTTTATCATCGGTAACCATCAGTAGGAAGATAAAGGTAAAGGTGAGTGTGACGGTCCAAACAACTAAGGCCACTAGAATATAAGTGAAAGACTTAAAGCGATTGATTAAAGGCGTAAAAAGTCCAAAGAGAAGGCTAACGATATTAATGATCGTCGCACTCAAGAATAGGACCTTAATAATCCCTATAGGATCATCGTGCCCAGCAACAAAATATAGAAACGCAGTAAATGGAAGCATAAGCCAAGGGAAGAATTTAATGTATCCTAGACTCACCTCATTCGTGATTAATGGACCATGGTACCGGTCGATCGTTTGATTGCTTCTTTGTTTTTTTGATTTATTTTGTTTTCCAGAACCAGGAGCAGGTTGATTAGGTTCTTTCTTTTTCAGTAAAAACTTCAGCATTCTTTTTCCTTTCAAAAACTTGAATAAATGTATTTCTACTATACCACAATCCTAGTGATGCGGTATCTAACAAACTCTCCGTATATAAATAATGTCATATTCAGGTCATATAAGACGCGTATACTGGAAACTACCATTTGAAAAAGGAGCAAAAAGATGAAAATTGCATGGAATGAAATTAAATACCAACCTAAAAAATTTATATTAATTGAGGTCCTGATTGTGATTATGATGTTCATGGTCATTTTCCTATCGGGCCTAACAAACGGATTAGGGCGCATTATTATGGCGCAAATTGATACGTTTGGGGACGTTCATTATATTCTTTCAAAGGATTCAGAAGGAGTGATTCCTTACTCAACCCTTACAAGTTCAGAACTAATGGAGATTGAAGACCTCCATTTAGAAAACGAAACGGGACTAGTGATTCAACGTTCTACGTTTATGAAAGAGGACGAGGAAGGTTCGCAAGATGTGACCTTCTTTGCGATGGATACGTACAAGAATTTAACGATTAAGACAGAAGATGGGTATGCGGCTGCGGATTTAGCCGAAAACGAAGTGATTTTAGATGAATCGTATAAAGCAAAAGGCCTCCACGTTGGCGACACGATTAAAGATAAATCTTCGGAAGTAGTGCTTAAAGTAGTGGCCTTTGCCAAAGATGCAAAATACGGACATAGCTCAGTGGCCTTCATCAGTTCGAAAACACTCGAAGAAATGCGTCAAAAGAAAAATCCAAACTACACTTGGCAACCACAAGCCATCATCACAAGCCAAGCGGTAACAGCCGACGACTTATCCGAACAGTTGATGGTCTCAAACAAACAACAAATCATTAATAAAATCCCAGGTTACACTGCGACAAACATGATTTTAAAAACAATGACTTGGGTATTGCTAATCGCCTCAGCCGCGATTCTAGGAGTATTCTTCTATATCTTAGCCTTGCAAAAACTAAAACAATTCGGTGTGTTAAAAGCCATCGGAATGTCTATGGGACAAATTACAAGAATCCAATTATCGCAAGTCGGAATTCTTTCCGTAATCGGAATTGGAATCGGACTAGGGCTAGCCTTAGCGTTGACGCCATTCTTACCTGTAAGCATGCCGTTTTATATGCGAGCAGAAGATAATGCGGTGATTTCCGCAAGCTTTATCGTCATCTCGATTATTTGTGGCGCGTTATCTCTATTAAAAATTAAGAAAGTGGATCCAATCGAAGTGATTGGTGGAAATGGTGAATAAGATGTCAGTGATTGAATTACAACAGATTAAAAAATCATACGCAGACGGCAATCAAATGCACGATGTGATTAAAGACTTAAGTTTAACCGTTGAACCGCAAGAATTTGTGGCTATTTTAGGGCCTTCAGGTTCAGGGAAATCAACGCTTCTTTCTATTGCAGGATTACTCTTATCGGCTGATAGTGGTGAGATTATTATCGGCGGACAAAACTTAACGAATGTAAAACAAAGTGAATGGACGAAGAAAAGATTGGAGTTGCTTGGGTTTATTTTTCAAGACCATCAATTACTTCCATACATGAAAATCGGGGACCAATTAGAAGTGGTCGCAAAATTAAAAGGGGAAAAAGACGCTGCGAAACGCAAAGCAGAAGTCAAAGGCTTATTAGCAGAACTAGGTATTGAAGACTGCTACGGACAATACCCAAATCAAATGTCTGGTGGACAAAAACAACG
>JUUF01000378.1 GCA_001058355.1 Carnobacterium maltaromaticum | reverse complement strand
TTAGAATTCTTATCAGACGATGAATACTGCGAAATTACTCCAGAAACGATTCGTTTAAGAAAACAAATTCTAAATAAAGGCGAACGTGAAAAAGCAAATAAACGTAAAAAACAAGCTGAATCAGAAAACTAATCTGAATATTAAAAAGGTGGATGCATTGCATCCACCTTTTTTGTTGTTTTTAATGGTTTAATGAAACACTAACGGTAATCCCATTGTTATCTGTAATATCAACTTCTTTCTTATTCCATGAGTTTAATATGTACTTTAACGTTAAAATGGTAAAAACTTGCTGATGAGCATTTCGGTTTTGAGATTTAAGTGATACCGTATACGGTA
>JUUF01000377.1 GCA_001058355.1 Carnobacterium maltaromaticum | reverse complement strand
AAGGTCAAAAGGATAGTCAAAAGCAAGATTGTTGACTATCCTTTTAACTATTCACCTTTAAAGTCATCTTTTATAAGTCTCTCTGCACACTGATTTAATTTGCTTGCTGTTTCAAAAGAAACGTTTTTCAATTCTCTAGTTCCATTGATTAGCCTTGCAATGAGTGGTTGTGAAACACCACTCTCTTTAGAGATTCGATATCCTGAATAATGTTCAAATAACCATAGTATTTTTTCTTCATCCGCTCTTAGCATATTGTCCTCCTATTTTTATAATTTTAATAATAATCCATTTAGTTATCCTTTTTATTTTCCCCTGCATACCATACGATTAAAGCTACTACTAAAATAATAATAATGTGTTTCATCTTGATTTCCTCTTTCTATATAGTATAATTGAGGGGAGGGAAGTTATCCTTCCCCTCTTGAAAAACGTCATATCCTTCTTTTGCGTGTTGGGTTTTGTCGTTTTTCTTTTTTTGTGGCTTTGTACCACTCTCTAGCCTCTTTTGATATTGCAACCGCAATTCCAACGATCGCTACTAGAGTTGTGATTTTTTCCTCCATTCCCTCACCTCCTTACAATTATATTATATACCATTTGGCATATAATGTCAACACTTTTTTAAAATAATTTGAGAAAAATGCAAAAAAATAAAGCCTACCAATTAAGGTAGGCTTTTTTGATTACTCTTCATTATACTGCTGGCCAAGGGTCGTCTGTAATATAAGTTATATTAGACACCCTTATGTCTCCGATATCTTTATCGGTTGGTACTGGGTCGTTGAATTGGAAACGCATGTGATTTGCATCACCATAACCGCCTACATACCATGTCCCGTATGGAACGCCGTCATCGTTGAAAATCTGACCGATTAGCGAACCAGACGTTCTATATCCTAAAGGTATACCGCCGTTTGCTATAATGAAGCATTTCTTTTCACGGTTCCCTGGATGTGCGATGAATGCTGGATTACCCCGTCTAACAATTCCGAACCAACCCCATTGTAGTCCTCCGAATTGATAATATACGTTATCATTAACTCTTCGGACTTGCATATAAGAATTACCTAATTTAGACAGTATGTTTAGTTTTTTCCAACCTGTATCACCGTCTAACACAAACCAACCTTGGTTACCTGACGCTGTACGTTTAATCCATTTCAAAGCTCCGTTAGTTTTCTTGGTGTCAACGTATGTCTGTCCGATAGTACCATCGACTTTACCGTTTGGCATTCCTTCGCCGATTAGTTCGCTAGAGGAAGTTGATGGAGTAGGTGCATTTTGACTGGAAGCAGGTAGATTTACTGTTCCACCACCGTGAGATAGTGTTAGCGTGTTACCGCTAAGCGATAGTGTTTGCGGAATGCCGACTCCGTCAGCGCCTTTAGGTCCTGGAGGTCCTTGAATACCGTCGTCACCCTTCGGTCCGCGTTCACCTTGGATACCTTGTGGTCCGGCAGGCCCAGTCTGTCCGATTGGTCCTTGTTCCCCACGTTCTCCTCTCTGTCCGTCTTGTCCTCGTTCGCCTTGGATACCTTGCAAACCTTGAGGCCCTTGCAGTCCGTCTGCTCCTTTAGGTCCAGTATCCCCTTGAGGGCCTCGTTCCCCAGCATCTCCTTTAGGTCCAACGGG
>JUUF01000376.1 GCA_001058355.1 Carnobacterium maltaromaticum | reverse complement strand
AATCCGCAAGGATTTGAAGGGGTCAGCACTCAGTCAAAAACTTGTTATAAAAGCATTTTTAAAGAATAAAAAGCAGGAGTCGGCGGTCTGTATTCTTTGCATTCTCGATGGATGCATGCTATAGTATTCGTTGAGTTGAGAAATGTACACACATTTATAATAGATAGTTTGAAATTTAAACGATTGTAGAAGTCTGGTGCTCTTACGAAAAGCTCCAGACTTTTGTTATGAAGGGAAATCCCTCGTGTGCTTCTCACCGAAGTATCCAAGGAGGAAAATATGAAATTTAATGAATTAGGATTGGATTCTGCCTTACTAGAATCTATCGAAAAAATGGGGTTTGAGGAAGCAACTCCAATTCAAGCACAAACCATTCCAAAAGCTCTAGCAGGTTTAGATGTAATTGGACAAGCGCAAACAGGGACTGGTAAAACAGCCGCATTTGGTTTGCCAATGCTTCAAAAAATCGACCCAAGTAAAAAAGGCGTACAAGGACTTGTTATCGCACCAACTCGTGAACTTGCGATTCAAACACAAGAAGAATTGTTCCGTCTCGGACGCGACAAAAAAATTCGTGTACAAGCTGTCTACGGTGGAGCGGACATTAACCGTCAAATCCGCCAATTAAAAGAAAATCCACAAATCGTTGTGGGAACTCCAGGTCGTTTATTAGACCACATTTCACGCCGTACATTGAAACTTGCGACAGTGGAAACACTTGTCTTAGACGAAGCGGATGAAATGTTAAACATGGGATTCTTGGAAGATATCGAATCGATTATCAAACAAGTTCCAGAAAACCGCCAAACGCTTTTATTCTCTGCGACAATGCCAGATGATATTAAACGTATCGGTGTTCAATTTATGAAAGATCCAGAACATGTTCGTATCAAATCTAATGAGATGACAGCGACATTAATCGATCAATATTTCGTAAAATGTAAAGACTACGAGAAATTCGACATTATGACACGTTTATTAGACGTTCAAACGCCTGAATTAACTATCGTATTCGGACGTACAAAACGTCGTGTAGACGAATTAGCACGCGGACTTGAAATGCGTGGCTACCGTGCAGAAGGAATCCACGGAGACTTAAGCCAACAAAAACGTATGAGCGTTCTTCGTGACTTCAAGAACAACCATTTAGACATCTTAGTCGCTACAGACGTTGCGGCACGTGGACTAGATATCTCAGGCGTAACGCACGTATACAACTACGATATCCCACAAGACCCAGAAAGCTATGTACACCGTATCGGACGTACAGGTCGTGCTGGTCAAGAAGGAATGTCTGTAACATTCGTGACACCAAACGAAATGGATTACTTACGTGTGATTGAAGAATTAACACGCAAACGTATGACAAGCCTTCGTCCACCAACGCAAACAGAAGCCTTGGAAGGACAAACAAAAACAGCCATCGAGTCTATCGACGAAATGATGAAAACTGTGGAACCAAGACGTTTCAAAGAAGCGGTATCTTACTTATTAGACGAGTACGAACCAGAAGAATTGGCAGCTCTATTACTCAAGAGCATGATTAAAGACCCAACTGAAATTCCAGTTAAAATCACGCCAGAACGTCCATTGCCAAGCCGCAAACGTGGCAACAGCCGTGGAAACTACAACCGTAACGACCGTAAAGACAACCGCGGACGTAACGGAAAAGGAAGCTTCAAGCGCAAAGAAGACCGTCGTGGCCGTGGCTTAGAAGACGAATATACACGCGGATATAAAGGGAAAGATTCTCGCCGCCGTAACAACAAAAAGAAATCTGACAAAGGATTTACCATCCGTCAGAAATAATCAAAGAGAGCAGACTAGTAAAACGCTAGTCTGCTTTTTTTAGAATCTCATATTGACAGTGTCTGCTATAAAACGGTAATATAAGGAAAAAACATGTGAGGTAGAAGTAAATGGGTGCTCGATTGAAAAAACCGCTTTGGGTTCTATTCTTTTTTGTAGCGTGGATTACCATATTTGTGGGAATTGAAATTGTGTTTAAAAGGGATTTATGGAATCTAGGTCGTCAAGCGGATATGTGGAAGTTAATTGTGACGATTATTTGCGTTGGCATTTTTGTATTTTGTATGTACAAAGTACACACAAAATTATTTAACCCAACAGTAAAAAGAAAAATGCAACTGATGGATTTAATTTTTGTTTTTGTAACGTATATTGCTGACAGATTTTCAAGCTATTTGATTAGTTTGTGGAGTTCAATGGCATACGGGACAAGTCGAATAAATCTAGTTAATTTTTTCTTTAGGGTGAATCTACCACTTACAACAGACAAATATATTTTTGCTTTAAATGCACTACAACTCGTTTGTTTTGCACCTTTGATTGAAGAATTTCTTTTTAGAGGTTTTCTGAATAATTTGCTTCGAGGAAAAGTGAATACTTTTGTTAGAATGTCTATCGTTTCAATTCTATTTGCAGCTATTCATATGCCGTATTATATCCAGAATTGGATACAGTTTATAGCTTATTTTATTGGTTCTATTATTCTTTTGCTTGTGTATGAACGAAGAAGAAGTTTGTTTGACGCAATCTTATTACATAGCCTTTATAATGGTCTTCTTGTAATCTTGTTCCTCGAAATACCGAAACGTTTCTTTTAGAAAATTAGTCAGTGACTTCTTATTAGGAGTCACTTTTTTTGTAGAAAATTTTTTTATTTTAGGTTCATTTTAGTTATAAGGAGTATTCTCTTATTAAGGAAAACGTCAAAAGAAAGAAGAGGTTTTCTTTCAATAGAACAGTGTTTTGATACAATAAGGAAAAGAGGGATACAATCATGACAGTCTTAACTAAAATCAGACCAAAAGAACCATTAAAAACTTTAAAGTGGGTTGACATCCTCATCGTGACGATTATCATGTTCGGGGAGTTTATCATCCGATCCACACAACAATTTTTACAGAGTTTACAACCAGTAACAGAAGCGGTCCAACCGTATACCGAGACGACAACGTCCTATAGCGACGGGGCAGCGTATTCAAGTAACTTTACCTTACAGGTGATTTTACTAGTGATTGCACTCTTGTACTTAGTCATCCGTCATTACGACTTCAAGCAGTTGAAGATTCGTTTTCACTGGTCTGTCCTCATCTGGGTACCGGTATTATTCACGATTGTCGGACTGTTCGGCGACGTCGTAACCACGCTGAGCGGCGAATACAATTACTTCGACCCAGCTCTTGTTCCGTTCATGAACCCACAGGAAATCATCAATAAGTTCTTAGCATTATCTCCAATGGCCATCGCTTATGGGCTGTTAAATGGATTTTACGAAGAGTTCTTCTTCCTTGGATTAATGACATCGGTGAAGGAAGAACATCAGTGGAAGGCTTTAGCATTCTCAACACTGGTTCGTTTCTCATTCCATACGTATCAAGGAATGTTGTGGGCAATTGTTATCGGAGTCGTGTACGGATTGTTCTATTACTTCATGTACAAGAAAGTGGTCAAAAACTTATTACCATTCTTCCTTATGCACGCATTGGCAGATATGTTTGGCTCAACTTTCATCTACTTGCTAATTGCATGGGCATACTAAACTGTAGCAAAGCGCATCCTGGAAAGGGTGCGTTTTTCTTATTGAAAGGCTGCAATTACCATATATGG
>JUUF01000375.1 GCA_001058355.1 Carnobacterium maltaromaticum | reverse complement strand
CCAACAACTGAAGTAACTACAGCTGCACCAACGACAACCGCTCCAACTACAACTGCCAGCGCTTCTTCTACAGAAAAAAAGGTATCATTTGAAGATACTCAACGTGTTGGACGTGAAGAATCTGGTTATATTAACGTTCCTAAAGACTGGGCAACATACCAAGATAAACACACTGGTTCTCAATTCCAGTTTTCTTCACCAGATAAATACA
>JUUF01000374.1 GCA_001058355.1 Carnobacterium maltaromaticum | reverse complement strand
CGTGAAACGTTCTGCGGACGACTCCGGGAAGTGGACGCCGTTTCTGCTTTTCCGAGTTCAACTACTCAGGATACGAGGGAAATCCTTCACAATGCGAAGGATTTAGGTGTGGGCATTGCTTTTCGTATACTCATTCATCCCTGTAAGGCAATACTTTATTCTATATCAGCAGTATTTACTCATCCTAAAGAAAGTCAATAAACCAC
>JUUF01000373.1 GCA_001058355.1 Carnobacterium maltaromaticum | reverse complement strand
ATTGAAAGATGCAGAAGGTAACGAGATCGAAACTGTGAAAAACGATGCAGACGGTAACGTTACATTTACAGCATTAAACTATGACAAGACTAAAGTCGGCGTTCACAAATATACTGTTGAAGAAGTAATCCCAGCGACAAAAGAAGATCGTATGGACTACGATACAATGAAAGCAAACATTACTGTTACAGTGTCTAAATCTGGCCACGTTTTAACAACAGTAACAACTTATGCTTCAGAAGGCGGAAACGCTACTGGCGCGGATGACAAAGAGTTCAACAACAAAGTAACTCCACCGCCAACAACTCCAGAGTTCAAACCAG
>JUUF01000035.1 GCA_001058355.1 Carnobacterium maltaromaticum | reverse complement strand
ACTGTTAGATTACATCACGAGTTCGTTCCAACAACATGCCCACATCGTAGTATGGAACTACATGGGAATTCTACTGAAAGTGTGAAAGAATACTTTGTTAATCGTATGCGATACTTCGCTACATTAGGCAATACAGTTGATGAAATGTTAGGGCAAGTATCGGACGGCCCTACTACGCAAGAAACAGTTACAACAACGAAATCTAGCGTAAACACTAGCAACCGAGGTAAATCAAACGAAACAGTCGCTCAGGAAGTCCTTCAAGGCCTATGGGGCAACGGGCAAGATCGTTATGATAATTTAACGAATGCTGGATACGATGCATACCACATCCAAGATTTAGTAAATAGCATGTTGAACGGTGATAGTACAGATAATAGCACTAGCGCAGACATTGATAGCGTAGCGCAAGAGGTTCTCCAAGGGCTTTGGGGAAATGGCCAAGA
>JUUF01000372.1 GCA_001058355.1 Carnobacterium maltaromaticum | reverse complement strand
TCTTTATTTAATTATTTCTTCTCTTTATAACCAATTTTTTCCATTGCTTCTTTAGAAGCTTTGAAACTTACCGCATTGCCATCACCTGAGAAATTATCAGGTAAAGCTTTTTTCAAATCCTCAAACTTAACTACTGAATAGTCAAAAGTTACAACTTGAGTGATAATACCGTCTTTTGATTCTAGGCTAGCAGTTACACCTTTAATTGAAGTGTATAACTCGTTCATTTGTTTGATTTGTTCCATAGCTTTTTCTTCTGACATTGGTAATTCAGAAATTACGTATTTATTTTCAGCAACTTGCTTTGTTACAACATCTCCTTTGTAGTAATAAGTTATTGTTGA
>JUUF01000371.1 GCA_001058355.1 Carnobacterium maltaromaticum | reverse complement strand
GATACTGCTACTAAGAGACTTAGACAGCTAGTGAGAAGGTTCGATGCTGAGATATCTTACGATTTCGAATTTGCAAACGGAAAAATCACTAAGAAGTTAATCAACATTCACAGAAAAATTGGTGAAGATAAGAAAGTAAGATTAGAAGTTGGAAGAGAAGTCTCGAATGTTAAAAGAACTATCTCAATTGAGAATTTAGCGACTAC
>JUUF01000370.1 GCA_001058355.1 Carnobacterium maltaromaticum | reverse complement strand
GGCAGTTTGAAGCTCGGTAGCCAAGAGACTATAGGCTCTTGGCGGTATCCTTATAATGATGACTATTGAAACATCCAAAGATGTTCAGAGTAGGTTTTGTCCTTTTTATTTATTTTGCACATACTGCTCTAGTCGGTAGCTTCCTGCAGTGAGGTAGACCCCTGCCATCGCAAGAATTACCCAAACTGATGGGAAGAGCGTTTGAAGGTCAATCGACTTGTACAACCAGTAAATCGGGCTGATATACGCCACAAGTCTGAGCCAGCTTCCTCCAAAATCACCAAACGCTGCTGGCATTCCAATTCCCGCCATCACCATGACAAACAGCACTCCAAACGTCGTCGCGTGTCCTGGTGATTTGAATATTCTGAAGAAGAATAAGTTTAAGCAGAGACTGTAAATAATCGTCGCGGCTAATAGTCCCGTAAACACTCCCCAGTTCATTTCTGGAACGAGGCCTGTCATGACCATCGCTGCCATCATAATCATATTGACGATAAACATAAAGATAAAGTACGCCAATAAGAACGAAAGTGTAATCTCCAAATTAGAACGTGGAGAGAGGACTGAGCGTTTCAACACATGACTCTTCTTGAAGTTAATCCAGTCCGAAGCAATCACTGACGCATTCATGATGACATAAAGGAGAGAGATGAGCATGACGACTCCACTCGCAACACTCGTCTTCGTTTCATTGATAGTAACCACCATTTGATTGTCACTCTCTGGTAAGGTCTCTTCTTTCGTCAATACGCCTGTTTGTTGCAATTTCGCGTTTAGCATGACTTCTTTTAGCACCTTCGTCAACTGTGCATCAAGAAGAAAGTCTCTCGTGCCGCGCTGCGTATTCCAGATGCGAATCGTTGGCACTTGGCCTTCTTTCGCCTTTTGTAAATAGTTGGCAGGCACTTCGTAAATAACAGTCATTTCTCCTTTTTTCAAGGCTTCTTTGGCGCTATCTAAGTCGAAGTACACATTTTCTTCTCGAATATACGGCGCAATCAATTCTTCGTACTCTTCATTCCCCTCGTTGAATACAAAGGCAACGGTTTTTGCGACCGTACTTGGCGCTTTCGTATCCACCCTTCCTTGCGTGGTAAGCATGATTCCATTGATAAGGACCGGCATTCCAATCATCATAAAGAGAATTAGTGGCATTTTCAATAATCGTTTCAAATGAAAGATTGTCATTTTTACAAGATTCATTGACGCGCCTCCTTTCTCTTCAATGACCAGTTAAAGGCTACCCCTAACACTAAAATAATCGGTGCGGCAACCATAGCCATTCCTTTCATCGACACGCCATTCATCACATCGATAAATGGGGTGTAAGTAAATTGGCGGAACGGATTCCCGCTTAGGAAACTGAAGGTTGAACTAATACGATCTAGCGGGATAACACCCGATAAGAACAAGTAAACCAAGTTAATTCCAGTTGAGAAGGCTGGTAGGTTCTTCTCCGTCACGAAATTGCCGAGTAAGTTTCCAAGGACATTAAAGACTAGACTATAGAAAACGATGAGGACAAAGATGCTGCCGATGTTTCCTCCAAAAGTCGTTGGATCGAGAATTTTCCATAGGCCGATATACACGAATGCCAATAGCGTCGTCGTAATCATACTTACGGCTAAATCGAGTCTGTCTCGTTCACAAATGCTAAATGGCAATACGTTCAAGCGTTTGCGAAGACCGCTGAGTTCTCGTTGTACCCCAAAGCGCATCGCATTTTCAAGGAAGATGATGAATAAAAATCCAAGTCCCGTAATTGCGTAGTGTTGGTTCGCAGTCACTTGGGATTCAGCTTCTACTTGGTCTGTCTCAAAAGCTCCCGATGTAATTTCCTGTTGTAAGGATGCAAGCATCCCTGCTGCTTGTTCAGGTGTAATGGATGCATTTTTACTCTCTGCGACTTCATGCATCACCGAACTTGCTTCTAATAATTGCGAAGTCATTGTTTTCAAGAGCGATTCATACACCGCAAGTGACAGGCTCGATGTTCGCCCTGATTTCTCGATGGTAATCGGAGTTGCTTGCGAACGCGTTTGAATCGACTCTGTAAAATCAGCTGGAATCGTCGCAATGATTTTGGCATCGTCTTTCACACTTGTCAGCGCAATTTGTTTTTCCTCAGTGAGTTGCGCAAACAACGCCACGATTTGTTCTCCAAAAGCTCCTTTGTCTTGATTATCGATATAAATCTTCGTTTCAATCGTTAAATCAGACGGATTGAAGGCACCCTTTGTGGTAAACGCCAAGAATAGCGTTAATAGAAATGGCATTAAGACCATGAGTAATAGCGCCGGAAAAGACTTCAGAGAGGATATTAAATTGGCTTTAATATAACGAATGTATCTCATAAGTCCTCCTTAATCACGAAGCGTCTTTCCTGTTAATTGTAAGAACGCCTCTTCTAATGTTGTTTCTTTGACGTTGACGGATTTAATCACGAGTTGTGCTTGTTCGACTTGCTCAATCAATTTCATCATCGAGAAAATCGTTTGGTCAATCGTAAGTTCCATGTCTTGTCCGTCCACTGTTACAAATTGAATGCCGTTTTCGCTATTCTTCAACACTTCGTCGAATCCAGCAGGCACTCGGTCCAATGTGAGGGCCACCGTTTGTGTATGCCCTACGAGTTTTTTCACTTCTTCTTTCGTTCCATACGCCACTTCTTCTCCTAAATCGAGAATGAAGACGCGCTTACAGAGGGCTTCGATTTCCTCCATATAATGCGACGTGTAAAGAATCGTTGTCCCTTGTTCCGCAAGAGACTGAATATAGTCGAAGATATGTTGACGCGACTGCGCATCAACCCCAACAGTTGGTTCGTCTAAAATCAAAATCGAAGGATTATGCAACATCGCAACGGCGATATTCAAGCGACGTTTCATCCCGCCAGAGTAGTTTTTCACTTTCTCTTTCTTCTTGTCAGTTAGACCGGCCACTTCCAGTAATTTCTCGATTTGACTCTTCAACTCTGCCCCTGCTAACCCGTAAAGTCCACCGAAGTATTCTAAGTTGTCGACTGCATTCAATTCCTCAAGAAGCGCGATATCTTGTGGCACTAAGCCTAAGTGTTTTCGAATTTCTACTTTATCGGTTTTAATCGACTTTCCATTAATGAAAATGTCGCCGCTATCCATCGATTGAATCCCTGTCAGAATATCAATCAATGTACTTTTCCCGGCCCCGTTTGGACCAAGCAAGCCGAATAGTTCCCCTTCCATAATTTCAAAGGAAACATTTTGTAGGACTTTTTGTCGTCCGTAAGATTTGGTTACGTCTTTAATTTCAATCATATGTACACCTCTTTATCGAATAAATGAAAGGAACGCTATTAATAAACAAAGAACAATCGCGACGATTTTTTCCTGTTTTAAATCTTTAGGGGTCTTCTTGGATTCGTTCATTTGTTTATCCTCCTACTTGTTTGTACCCTTATTATAGCAAACACCCATCGAAGTCTATAGTCCAAAACGTCATCACGTATCGTGACTAAAGTCATGTTTTCTATAAAAAATGCCCCGACTCTTTCAGATTCTATACTCCACGGTGGTTTGTCTGAAAGAATCGGAGCAGTCTTAATTATTGTTTGAGTTTGTTTTCGTACGCGAAAATCACGAGTTGCGTGCGGTCACGCAATTCTAATTTCGATAAAATCGTACTAATATTATTTTTTACGGTTCCTTCTGAAAGGAAGAGCGTTTGCGCGATTTCTTTATTGCTTAAGCCTTGCGCCACTTGTTGGATGAGTTCCACCTCACGCGGTGTGAGCCCCCATTTCTCCGCATCAAAGCTTGCAGACTTCTCAACAGTCGTATTCGTCAGTAGCGCCTCTGAAATCACCGTATCCATCACGACTTTTCCAGATAAAGCGACTTTAATCCCGTCAAGAATCGCCTCTGGACTACTGTCTTTTAATAAATATCCCGAAGCGCCATTTTGCACGGCTTCGACAATATATTCGGTATCTTGGAAGGTCGTCACAATCAGCACCTTCACCTCTGGAAAGGCCTCTTTAATCAGCTTCGTTCCTTCAATCCCGTTACTCTCAGGCATGCGAATATCCATCAAGACCACATCTGGTTGGTGCTCCTTGCAGGCTTCAAAGGCCGCACGTCCACTCTCTGCTAAAGCGAGGACTTCGACATTACCGCTCGCCTCAAGCATGATTTTTAAACCGGTACGGATGAGCATTTCATCGTCGGCAATAATAAGTTTGATTGGGTTTGTCATGGTTCTCCTCGTTTCTATTGTTTTTCTGTATTCGGTAGGATCATTTGCACGGTCACGCCAGGATTTGACGCCTCAAGTGTCACCGACCCACCTTCTGCACGAAGTCGTTCTTGGAGGGATTTAAGCCCGCCTTTTGGAGCTAAATCGACCGCTCCCGTTCCGTTATCTTTAATCGTCACGACTAATTGCGATGGATTATACATCAGTAGCACGGTAATGCGTGTCGCTTGTCCGTGTCGCATCGCGTTTGTAATCGCCTCTTGGACTCCACGGAAGATGCTGAGCTCTGCCTCACTTGTAAGCGTGAAGGTCGGCTCATTTTTTCTAAATTGAATATCGATGCCGCTGTTGACTTGCACCTCGTGGAAAAATTCTTCCAGCGCAATATCCAGCTGCTTCTTATCCATTTGTTCCGGCTTCAAGTCATGAACAATCTTACGCACTTCTTGCAATCCTTCGACGGCAAAATCACGAAGCCCTTCGCTCATTTCTTGAATCGGTGAATTTTGTTGCTTGGCCAGTTGAGAAATGGCCCCTAGCTGAATAATAATCGTGGATAGACTATGTCCCACTGAATCGTGAATCTCACGAGAAATTCGGTTTCGCTCTTGCAGCGTGAAGATTTCCTTCATCGTCCCCATTTTATATTGGGCTTGTTGCAAGTCATACCGTTGCTCGCTGAGTTTCTGCTCGGCTTTTTCCAACTCTTCTTGTAGCGCTCTTCGCTCTTCCAAAATATGATTTCCATAAGAGAAGAATAAAAGGAAGAACAGGGTCATCACCACTTGAATGCTGTTCCCTTGTTGAACGGCTGGAACGATAACGACCGCCCCTAATATGAACTGTAGAATCAATGCATTTCTAAAGGAGAATCGTAGACTCACTTCAAAACAGAGAAGAAGAATCAGTCCTGTAAAAATGGTATGGAAATACAAACAGAGGAGGACGACCGCGATGCCTTCAATGAGGATATACCACTGATATTTCAATGAATAATAGCCAACTTGCACAAGCGTGATAAAGCCAAAGAAGAAGGCGATGTCTCCTGCGTTCATATTCGGCAGTTGCGACCATTCAAAAAGCGCAAAAAGGATGAAACCATACCGAATAATGAATCGTACCCATTGATCGATTTTCATGATTTCACCCCTTTGTCATTACTGATTTAATAAAAATAAAAACGCGATAAAATTATTGAGAAAATGCATCGAGATAGATGCAAAAACATTGTCGTTATAATAACGATACATCCCAACAATCGGAATCGTTAATGGAACGTACATCAACGCCGCTGTCCAGTCAATCAAACCTGCAGCATCTTTTGAAAGTGCGTGAAGTAGCACGAATAGAAACGCTGAAATAAACGTTAATACATGAACGTTGAGCGATTTCTTAAACGAACCGATGATCGCTTCACGAAACACCAATTCTTCCAAGATTGGCGCCACAACGCATAGTAGAACAAACATCAAGACGGCGTCATTTGCGCTCATCATCTTCTCAATTTGTTCTTGGTTGTCCGACGTCACATCTCCAATAAACTGAGCGACCGCAATTGCTAATCCGATACGAAGTGCGTATCCAATTGCCAAATCTCGAATAAACGGACGCTTGATGAAGTTTTTGAACCCTTCCACAAGCTTCTCGCGGAACAATGCGACCCCAATCGCTGTTGAAACCAGTTGAAGGATCAGGTAGGCATTTGTATCAACACTTGGTCCCGAAGACGTATAACGAATAAAGAACGCCGGGAAAACCATCAAGTTTAAAAAGTAAACAACCCATAATAGAACCGCATTTTTCTTCATAGAACACCTCTAGTCATCCGTGAAACGGACTGGTTTTGTATTTTTAATGCTATAGATTTTTTCAATTTTGCCATCATGCCATACGATACCGTGAAGCGCGCCGCCAAAAACAGCTCCGCCATCGATACCGATTTTGCCATCATGTTGCCATAATTTCATAAAGTCGCCATCTTCGTTTAAGCCACGTAAAGGTGTGTGCCCGAAGATAATCGTTTTGCCAGTGTTGTTGGCCCCTTTATGGAATGGCTCACGAATCCAGTAGAAGTCTTTTGGCTCAGTGTCGTGCCAGTCGTCTAAGCGTAAATCCACTCCAGCATGCGCTAAGAGCAAGTCGCCTTCATCGATAAAGAGAGGACGTTCTCTTAGAAATGCGATGAGTTCTGGATATTGTGCTTTAATCGCTTCGGCATCTTCCACAGGATTGACCGGAGTCCCTTGTGGTCGACCGAGTAAGTCGTTAATCGTCGTATCCCCATTGTTTCTGAAGTAGTGTGGAAAACGTCCTTCAGGATCGTCGATAAATGCAAGGAACATCACTTCATGATTTCCCATCAAATACCATGCGTTTTTCTCTTTCGCATATTTCATCCCTGTTAGGACACTACGTTTATTGTCTGGTCCACGGTCAATCAAGTCTCCCATGAAGACAAGTTGCTGAGTTTCTTCGTCCCAGTTTTGAAGCATTTCTTCCATCATGTCTGCTTCGCCGTGAATATCACCAATAATAAAATACGTTTTTTTCATTTTCTACACCTCAATTGCTCTGTTACTGTCTATTATAGCAAACTTTCGCGTCAATATGAAAGTGGATTTGACTCATGAAAAAATTTACAAAAAAAGAAGCCTTACTTTCGTAAGACTTCTTCGTCATTTAAGATTATTGGTTTTCTTTTTTACGAGTGAATAATAACGCTGCCGCTACAACCACAAGTACGCCACCTACGATTACAGAGATACCTTTTGCTGTACCTGTATTTGGTAATT
>JUUF01000369.1 GCA_001058355.1 Carnobacterium maltaromaticum | reverse complement strand
TTCCCTTCTTACTCTTCAATTCGTTCAATAAATGTAAAATCACTATCTACCTCGACTGAAAGTGAGTAGTAATAACCTCTATTTGCATTACTGCCATGTAATCCTAATGTGACTTGTTGTTTCTTTTCAAGCCCAAGGAACTCATTTATTTGTTCATTATTAACAACATATTTTATTTCAAAGCTACCGTTATTACCGTTATAGTAAGTATCCTTTAGTTTTAATTTCGAAAGAATCTCTTTATTCAATGTCA
>JUUF01000368.1 GCA_001058355.1 Carnobacterium maltaromaticum | reverse complement strand
TTATAGAATCCGTTAGTCTTGCGGAATCATTTTTTGCGCAATTTATAAATTTATATTTTTTTGTGTTACCATGAACAGCCACAAAATAGTGAGATTTCTTAGTTGTATTCTTAGTTTACATCTTCGGTACGGAGTTTCACGCGTTTAATGACCACTTGATTCTCCGTTTCGCGAATGTAATTTTTCAAGTTTTCGATAATGATTTCTTCATCATTATGAATGCGAATCACGAGCTCGTATTTTTCGCCATCGAGTTCGCGCGCTTCGACTTGAATCGATTGATAGTCTTCGAAGTGGCAGTAATTATAAATCGACTGCACGATGGTTGGGTCTGGAATTTCACAGTAAATATTTACCTGACGTTGTTTTCCTTGTAAGAGAGGTTGATACGCCAACTTTTGAACGATAACGATAATCGCTGCGCAGACAGAACCGAAGAACCAGAATCCTCCGCCAATCGCAAGTCCAATTCCGGCTGTGGCCCAAATCCCTGAAGCGGTGGTCAGTCCACTCACGCGTTTTTCACGCATGAAGATGATTCCCCCACCGATAAAGCTGATACCGCTGACTACTTGAGCAGCCACACGCGCTGTATCGTAATGCGGTGTATCAATGAAGGCTTCTTTTGAAATAATCATCATTAAGCACGAAGTGAGCGCCACAATCATGTGCGTCTTAACCCCTGCTTGTTTATTTCTGGAGGTACGTTCATAACCGATGGCAAGTCCACAAACACATGAAATTAAAATCGCCAAAAAGTGACGTAATTCCATCATTGCATTAAATGGTTGAAAAAAATTAATTGCATTTAAATCCACGGTTTCCCCTCCTTATTTCTTTTAAAAAAGTACTATTTATATTACTCTTTTTTTATTTCTTTGTCAACAGAAAACGCATTCAAAACGGATAGGTTTCTACATAAAAAAAGAATACGACAAACTTGCCGTATTCTCCCCTTCATTATAATTCTAAAGGTTCTTCTTTGATCAGCTTCTCTTCAAGAATTGTGAACATTTCCTTAGCGTCTTCTTTTCTCGTTGAATCTAGTAACGCTTCAACCTGCACTAAGACATGTTTGTTCCCGAATTGAATTGCGATTTTATCTCCGACTTTGACGTCTGTTGAAGATTTCGCCACTTTATCATTGATAAACACACGTCCCTTGTCGGCTACTTCTTTAGCAACCGTACGGCGTTTGATTAATCGTGATACTTTTAAAAATTTATCGAGTCTCATCGTTTTCCTCTTTTCTACTAAATTTACGTAATAAACTCTTTCCTTTTGGAATTAATACCCATTCGCGTTTGGTGAATAAATTCCATTTCATCGTTCCAGCCAGGAAAATCACAACTCCTATAAAGGCAAAGACGATTGAAAAGACAAAGGCCATCGTTCTTGAATCTTGCATGCCTGTAAAATGCCATGCTCCGTATGATAATACCGAAACAATGACCGTCATGCCAAGTGCGATGCCTGCAAGTAGCTGCATAAAATTCCCGTCACGTAAGACACTTGTCATAATGTCTTTTGCAAAAGCCATCATCACACCCATCATCACTAAAAGCCCCAAAGCTGTCGCAAGGCTAGCTCCAAGCGTTCCAAACATTGCTACGAATAAGTAGTTCGTACTTGCTTTCACTGCGAGTCCCGCTGTGAGTGCCAGTAATGTTTTTGGATATTGATGTTGACTTTGGAAAATGCCGTGCAGCGACATAATGACAGATGCAAAGAAAATACTGGTGACATAGACAAGGAGCACTGCCTGCCCCTTGGCATCTCCAAAGAGTGCAGTATTTAACCATGGCAGGATCGCAATCATTCCCATCGTTGCGACTACCGAGAACGTCATCGTCATTCGAAGAAGCGACGCGGATAGTCTCTTAAACTCTAAGTCATGACCTTTCTTAAAGGCGCGCGACAACATCGGCATATAACTAGATGAAAATCCAACGCCAACGACCATTCCTAATTGCACAAGCGGCTGTCCTCGGTCGTAAATCCCCTTGAGGTCTTTTGCCACTTCTGGAAGCATCCCTTGGTCTGTTAACACATTATACACAGAGAACGAATCCACCAATTGGAACAAGACTAAAATTGAACTGAGTAGGCAAATCGTTCCCCCTTCAAAGGCAAAGCGTTTAAAGAGATGTCCAAATGTCGGCACTTCCATTTCTACTGGCGTAATCGTCAAGCCGTCGAGCGGATCTTTCGTTTCTTTCAATACATAATACAGCATCACAAGAATCGCAAACACGGCCGCAATCGTCGCACTCGACATCGCCCATGTGCCCATCGTGTAGTAATCTGAAATCGCGCTGCCAAATAGACTCGCCACGAAGAGAATCACCGCGACACGAACGACCTGCTCCACCACTTGTGAGATAGCAGTCGGCATCATCCGGAAGCTTCCTTGGAAATAACCCCTTGTGATGACCAGAAACGGCATCAATAGAAACATCCACGATACGCTTTGGACGACTGGCAAGAGTTCAACGTCTCCCATCCAGCGGGCAATCATTCCCGCACCCAAATGGAGGAAGGCAAAAATCCCCACTCCAATAAGGCTCGCAATCACGAATAACTGCTTCAATAATTTCTTTAAATGTGTCGACTCCAAGTATTCTGCGACTACATTGGACACGAATACCGGGAATCCCGTTAACGCAAAGGTCATGCCGATTCCATAAATAGGATACACCTGCTGATATACATAGAAACCGGTGTTGCCCACCATATTTTGGAAAGGAACTCGGTACACCGCGCTTAAAATCTTAGCAATAAACGCGGCAATCGAGAGCGCAATCGCCCCTTGCATCATCCCTTTACTATTTATCTTCTTCATGTTTTTCCTCATCGCGGGCTAAAATTTCCCCGCATGTTTTTACAAACAGTTTAACTTGCTCGAGCCATAAGTCAACAGGCTTTTGCGTGATATTTAATAAAATCTGAAGACTTTCGCCCTTGTTAGCTACTTGCGCTGGTAATTTCACCGGACCAAGCGCCTCAAAGACGGGCACCCCTTGCAGGCGAGTCGCACTTGGCGGCGCAATCGTAATTGTCACCGAATTGTCTTTACGTTTAATCGATACGACGTCAATCTCGTTGGCATAATGCTTAATGAGTCCAATCTCTGCTAATGCACTGACTTCATCTGGGAAGTCACCGAAGCGGTCAATAAAGTCATCGAGCAATTCTTCATAAGCTTCCACGCTATCAATCGAGCGAATGCGTTTATACATCTCGATTTTTTGACGTTCGTCTTGAATATAGCTTGCTGGAATATAGGCATCAATTTGCAAGTCGATTTCGACGGTTTCTTCGGCCGACTTCACTTCTTTCCCTTGTTTCTTCAACACGGCTTCACTTAATAATTGAGAATATAAATCGAATCCGACCGAATCGATAAATCCGTGCTGTTGTTTTCCAAGCAAATTCCCTGCCCCACGAATCGATAAATCACGCATAGCAATCTTGAATCCAGACCCAAGTTCTGTAAAGTCGCGCATCGCTTGCAGACGCTTCTCGCTGACTTCGGTTAAGACTTTATCGGGTTGATACATGAGGTACGCATAGGCAATACGGTTTGTACGCCCAACACGTCCACGCAATTG
>JUUF01000367.1 GCA_001058355.1 Carnobacterium maltaromaticum | reverse complement strand
AGTAACATTACTAAACGGTCAATTCCGATACCTACCCCACCCGTTGGAGATAAACCATATTCCAACGCTTGGATGAAGTCTTCATCGTGTGGATGTGCTTCGTCGTTCCCAGCTGATTTTTCTTCTACTTGTTTCATGAAACGTTCACGTTGATCGATTGGGTCAGTCAACTCAGTGAAGCCATTTCCGTACTCTTTTGTACAGATGAAGCATTCGAAACGATCTGTGAAGCGTGGGTCTTCATCATTTTTACGGGCTAATGGAGATACTTCCACTGGATGTCCGTAGATGAAGGTTGGTTGGATTAATGTTTCTTCAACGAAAGTTTCGAAGAATTCGTTCACGACATGTCCAAATGTCATTGAATCTTCGACTTTCACGCCTTTTTCTTTCGCGATAGCGCGTGCTTCTTCGTCTGTCATATGTGGCCAGAAGTCAACGCCTGTTACTTCTTTAATTGCATCTACCATATGAATTCTCTTCCATGGAGCTTTTAATTCCACTTCATGTTCGCCATAAGGAACTAATGTTGTACCTAATACTCTCTTGGCAACGTCTGAGATGATTCCTTCTGTTAAATCCATGACATCTTTGTAGTCTGTGTAAGCTGTATAGATTTCGATTGAAGTAAATTCAGGGTTGTGAGTTGTATCGATACCTTCGTTACGGAACACACGTCCGATTTCATATACACGTTCCATCCCACCTACTACTAAACGTTTTAAGTGTAACTCAGTAGCGATACGCATGTATAATTCCATATCTAACGCATTGTGGTGTGTGATAAATGGACGAGCATTTGCCCCACCCGCTAATGTGTGCAGTACTGGAGTTTCAACTTCTAAGTAATCACGTTCGTCTAAGTAACGACGGATTTCACGGATGATTTTACTACGTGTAACGAAACGGTCAAAGCTTTCGCGGTTACTGATTAAGTCTAAGTAACGTTGACGGTATTGTTGTTCTACGTTTGTTAATCCATGATATTTATCAGGAAGTGGACGAAGCGCTTTTGTTAAATGAACGAATTGTTCTGCTTTAACAGATAACTCACCAGTGTTTGTGACCATGACAGTCCCTACAACACCAACGATGTCTCCTAAGTCTGCTTTTGTGAAGACTTCGTACGCATCATCTCCAACAGCATCTTTACGCACGTAAATTTGGATTTGGCCTTTGCCATCTTGGATGTGGGCAAAACCAGCTTTTCCTTTTCCACGTTTTGTCATCAACCGTCCAGCAATTTGAACAGTTACAGGCTCTTGCTCACTAAGAGATTCCTTTGTAGCTCCTTCAAATTGTTTGTGGATTTCTTCAGTTGTGTTTTTTTGTTTGAAGCCAGTACCGAAAGGATCGATTCCTTTTTCGCGTAACTGACTCATTTTTTCACGACGAACTTGTAATTGGTCATTTAATGTTTCTTGTGTTTCTACTTCGAAAGACACGTTTGTTCCTCCTTTGAACGCTGCTTGTTCTTCATAACTCTCCTTATTGTACCAAAAGAAGAGGCTTTATTGAAAGTATTTCAAGGCTTTTTCCTTAAATTTCTGCCAAGCGTTGTTTTTGACGTTCTTCACGCTCTAAATGTTCTACCACGAATTGGTCTAATAACGCTTCTACGGTTTGTAAATTCTCAGCTTCATTGATAGCTACTTTTGTTTTAGAGGCACGTGGCACTCCTTTTAAATAATAGCCTGCAAGTTTACGGAATTCTTTCGTTGCGACTACTTCGCCTTTAAGGTTTGCAAGTCGTTGTAAGTGTAATTTTGCAATTTCGATTTTCTCTGGAACGGTATTTTCAGGAAGCAATTCGCCTGTTTCTAAATAATGAACCGTTTGGCGAATCATCCAAGGGTTCGCTAAAGCTGCACGCCCAATCATCACGCCGTCCACGCCTGCGATGTCAATCATGCGTTTGGCATCTTCTGGGCTACGAACGTCTCCGTTTCCGATTAAAGGAATGCGCGTTAAGTTCTTCTTCACTTCACCAAGAATTTCCCAGTCAGCTTTCCCATCATACATTTGAACACGAGTACGGCCATGCATCGCAACTGCACTGGCACCCGCACGTTCTGCAGCAAGGGCATTTTCCACCGCATATAAATGCTCGTGGTCCCATCCTGTACGCATCTTCACTGTTACAGGTTTATCCACTGCGTCAACTACTGCCGCAACCATTTCGTATACTTTATTTGGGTCGAGTAACCATTTTGCTCCGGCTTCTGCCTTAATCACTTTGTTTACAGGGCATCCCATATTGATATCGATAATGGCAGCTTCTGTATTCTCAGCCACGTATTTGGCCGCTTCGACTAAAGTATCTTTATTTCCGCCCATGATTTGAACGCTGAGTGGATACTCATTTGGCTCGATATGAAGCATGCTTAATGTTTTCTCATTACGAAATTGAATCCCTTTGTCGCTGATCATTTCGCAAACAACTAAACCGGCACCGAATTCTTTTACAGTAACACGGAAAGCAGAGTTCGAAATCCCAGCCATCGGGGCCACAACTACGCTATTATCAATTTGAATATCTCCAATTTTGAAACTCATCTTAATCTCCTTTTTCAATCTTTGAATCGTCTATCAAGTGAACGACTTTTTCTAACTCAATCGAAAAGCACGAGCTGCATCACCAATAGTGAGTGCGACTCGTGCGCTAAGTTCACTTATTTCTTGCCGGATTATTGTACCATAACCCGCGCCTTCTTGCATTTGATTCCCCTTAATAAAAGAGTCTCATCGAAAGAAGCAAGTACGTAATGAGGAATCCACCTGTTAAGAATAACTGCCATCCCGTTTCGTTCAGTGTTTTTAGTTTAAACGAAATCAAACTAAACAATGAGAAACTGAGAAGCAACCCCACTGCCGCCACTCCAAGAATATACAGCATCACAAGGATTAGTTTCTCCCCTACTAAGAAAAAGTTACCCGCTCCTAACATCGCCACAAAGAAAAGGACCCATGAAATCCACATCAAAACAGTAGCGACTTTATGCATTTTTACTAATCCTGGTTGTTTTTCAAAATGTCGTGCTTCCATAAATCTCTTCCTCCTAAACCTTTTTTATCAATATCTAATGACTCCAGTGAAGAGCAATAACAAAAAGGTGAGCCAAGCGCCTGTAAGTAGTAGTTGCCACCAAGTATCTTTAACCGATTTTTCTTCGAGTGCAATGAAAACATACATCATGAAACTCACAAACGTCATAATCATGAGAATCGGCATGATGAAGATGGCAATCAACAGTCCTCCTGGAACACCACGACTGGTCATGAAAATCCATTGTGGTACTAATCCAAGCCACATCAAGGCTTCTGCAATACTTTTTGCTTTCTCTAGTTTCATGAAAGACCTCCAACCATTATCGAATATTTTGTTTCTGAATTTGTTTGGCAATTGATCTTGGAGCTAGTGATAATAAGCAAATGCAAATTCCAAATAGGAACACCACCAAACCAATCACTTCAATAATACTATTGAACTGCGAGAACACTCCAATCATGAGCGCCAATATGATGGCAGAAAAGCCAACCTTGCGAACAGCCTTTGCGGTTGCTCTGTAATAATCTTCAATCGTTTCAGGTGTAACCGATGTATATTGCAAATTCACAAGTTCCTGATGCGTTTTTCTCCAATAATTCATCCCCATCCAGAAGATTCCGCCGATGGTCATCGCTGAAAATAGCAATAAAAGAGCTGCACCGATTTCGTCCATATTTTCAATAGTTTTTACAGATGAATCCATCTCTTCAAACGTCACCAGTGTAACCGCCGAACAAATAAATGAGATAAGGGTAAACCACCCTGCTTTGTTTGACACTTTTCGTTCCATACGACCCTCCTATGTTAGATTCAGTATAAACAAAAATGAGCCGAGACCATAGCCTCGGCTCATTTATTTTAACAATTCTTTATTAATCTAAAATGGTAAATTTCTCGATAAACAATGGACTCACTGAACGGTTTTCGTGAATACGACGAATCGCTTCAGCCATTAATTGGTCAACGCTGATTTGAACAATCTTACCACCTGTTTTTTCTTCAGGAACTTCGATTGAGTCTGTTACAACTACTTCTTTAATCACTGAGTCGTTAATACGTTCTAACGCTGGGCCAGATAATACGGCGTGCGTACAGCAAGCGTATACTTCTAGCGCACCTGCATCTTTAATCGCTTGTGCAGCAAGAGTGATTGTACCAGCTGTATCAATCATATCGTCGATTAATACGGCAACTTTTCCTTTTACTTCACCGATGATGTTCATGACTTCTGCCACGTTTGCTTTTGGACGACGTTTATCAACAATCGCGATAGGCGCGTGTAAGAACTCAGCCATTTTACGAGCACGAGTTACCCCACCGTGGTCAGGAGATACAACAACGATATCTTTATCTTTGAAGTTGTTTTCTAAGAAGTGGTTCGCAAGAAGTGGAGCTCCTAATAAGTGGTCCACTGGAATGTCGAAGAACCCTTGAATTTGGGCAGCGTGTAAATCAAGTGTTAACACACGGTCTGCACCAGCTTGAGTGATCATATTTGCAACTAATTTTGCTGTGATTGGTTCACGAGATTGTGCTTTACGGTCTTGACGAGCGTATCCATAGTAAGGAATAACAATGTTAATTGTTTTTGCACTCGCACGGCGTAAAGCGTCCACCATGATTAATAACTCCATTAAGTTATCATTTACTGGATAAGAAGTTGATTGAACGATATACACATGGCAACCACGTACACTTTCATCGATGTTGATTTTAATCTCGCCATCGCTGAACTGAGTGACAGATACCTGACCAAGTTCTAAACCAATTTCCTCTGCAATCTTTGCCGCTAAAGGACGATTTGAGCTTAAAGCGAATATTTTTAAATTAGGATCGGAATAATGTTCCACAATGATAACCCCCGAAGTTTATTTTATAGTACTATCATACCGTTTTTTGTTTGATTTTTGAATATTTTTGCTAAAAATTTTTGGAAAAATTTTTAGTCTTTTTGAGCAGATGGTAATTTTGAAGCGTAGTCTTCTTTATTTACTTGACGGCTACGCGCAATCGCTAGCGCTCCTGCTGGTACATCCTCGGTAATGGTTGACCCAGCAGCGATAAATACATCATCACCAACTGTAACTGGAGCAACGATGTTCGCATTACATCCGATAAATACATGGCTACCAATTGTCGCACGATGTTTATTTTTACCATCGTAGTTTACAAACACAGTTCCACAACCAACGTTAATATCTTCGCCAAGGTCGGCATCCCCGACGTAAGTTAAGTGACCTACTTTCGTATCTGCCCCCAGCGTTGAGTTCTTCACTTCTACAAAGTTCCCCACGTGAACGCGTTCGCCTAATACAGAATTTGGACGTAAGTGTGCAAATGGTCCTGCATTGCTGTCGAGTTTCATATGAGATTCTTCGATATTCGCTGCTACAAGACGAACGCCGTCTTCTAACACGCTATCACGAACCACGCTGTGCGCTCCGATGAAGCAGTTTGAACCGATGACTGTTTTGCCTTTCAAGACAACACCTGGTTCAATCACAGTGTCCGCACCGATTTGAACAGTTGATTCGATATAAGTTGCTTCTGGGTCGATTAAAGTAACCCCGTTGCGCATATGTTCTTCATTGATACGAAGACGCATGTATTTTTCTGCCTTAGAAAGAGCTACACGGTCGTTGACGCCCATTCCTTCGTCGAAATCTTTCATTGGATAAGCAGAAACCACTTCTCCACGTTTCTTCAAGATTTCTAATACGTCTGGTAAGTAGTACTCGCCTTGAGCGTTGTCGTTGCCTACTTCATGTAAAGCGCTGAAAAGAGCAACATTATCGAAGCAGTAAGTACCCGTGTTGATTTCTTTGACTTGTTGTTCTTCAGGAGTTGCGTCTTTTTGTTCTACGTTTTTTAGAACAGAACCGTCAGCATCGCGAATCACACGGCCGTATCCAGTTGGATCTTCGGCAATCGCTGTAAGGATTGTTGCTTTCGCGCCTGTACGTTCATGCTCTTCCATTAAAGCTGAAAGAGTTTCGCTTGTTAATAATGGAGTGTCTCCACAGATGACAATTGTTGTTCCTTCTTTTCCTTTTAGAAGAGATTCTGCTTGTAACACAGCATGGCCTGTTCCTAATTGTTCTGCTTGAACGGCATAAGAAACACGCTCTCCAAGGTGGTTTTGTACCATTTCGGCACCATGTCCAACAATCGCTACGATTTCAGTAGCTCCAGTTTTTTCAACTTGGTCCACAACGTGCTCTACCATTGGTTTTCCGCAAACGGGATGCATTACTTTGTAAAGGGAAGATTTCATACGAGTTCCTTTACCCGCAGCTAAAATAATTCCGAATTTTTGTTTCATAATAAGCTCCTTGCTCTTTGAATTTCTACCTTCTAATAGTATAGTACCACGCTGTTTTTTTCAAGAAATCACTGAAATTTGCGCATCAAAAAACGCCCTAGCTGAATTGCTAGAGCGAATGATGTTTTACGAATTAGTATTTTGGTGTCCATCTGAAATCACGAACGGCTTTTTCCATATCTTGTTCAGCTACGCGTGCTAGACCTTGTTCTTGAGCTTTTTTAGCGACTGCCGTTGCCACTTTCAATGACACTTCTGCCACATATTTGAATGGAGGTAACACGGGCGCGCCTGGTTTTGTAATATCCACGATACCACTTAAAGCATGCGCTGCAGCCCCAATCATTTCATCTGTTAATAGACTCGCTTCTGAAGCAAGCATTCCTAATCCAAGTCCTGGATAGATTAACGCATTGTTCGCTTGTCCGATAACATAGTTCACACCGTTGTACTCAATGTCGTCTGAAGGAATTCCTGTTGCAACGAAAGCTTTTCCGTTTGACCATTCGATGAGGTCTTTGGCAGTAGCCTCTGCTAATTTTGTAGGATTTGATAATGGGAAAATCACAGGACGTTCTGCATTTTCACACATCGCTTCTACAACTTCTTTTGTAAATGTATTCGGTTGAGTTGAAGTTCCCACTAAGATAGTAGGTTTAACAGTTTTTACCACTTCTAATAAATCCGTTAATTGATCTGCATTGGCAAAATCACTCCGTTTTTTCGCAAATGGGCGTTGTTCAGGAGTTAAATCATCCATATCGTCGAATAACAAGCCTTGTTTATCGACCATGAAGAAACGTTTATAAGCTTCTTCTTCGCTCAGACCATCAACGACCATTTCACGAAGGACACGAGAAGCAATTCCGCATCCGGCACTACCACCACCGTAACATAAGTACACTTGGTCTGTTAGTTTTTCACCAGCAATATCCATTGCGGCAAACACCCCACCAAGAGTCACGATTCCTGTACCTTGAATATCATCGTTAAAGGTTGGAATTTGAGTTTTGTATTTATTTAAGATATTAGCCGCATTGCCACGTCCGAAGTCTTCCCAGTGTAAATATAGTTTAGGGAAAAGACGTTCTGCTGTTTCAACGAATTGGTCGATAAAGGCATAATAACGGTCACCACGCACACGTTCATGACGATTTCCTAAATAATTTGGATCCTCTAATAAACTTTGACGGTTTGTTCCTGCATCAATCACTAATGGAAGAACACTTGCAGGGTCGATTCCGGCCGCTCCTGTATAGACCATTAATTTACCAACAGAGATGTCCACCCCGTTTGTACCCCAGTCACCGATTCCAAGAATTCCTTCTGCATCCGTCACAACGATTAAGCGAATATCACGGTCGCCTGCCGCATTTTTTAAGGTTGCTTCGATATTTTCTGGATGGTTGATGTCTAAGTAAGCTGCATATTGTGGATCTACAAAGAGTTCGCTGTAGTTTTCAATCGTGTCCGCAATTGTTGGGTCATACACGATTGGGTTGAACTCCTCTAAGTGTTGTGAGAATAAATAGTAGAATAAAGTACGGTTTGTGTTGAAGATTTCCATTAAGAAAAGACGTTTTTCAATGTCATTGGCTTTTTGGTGCATATGCGCATAGGTTTGCGCTGCTTGTTCTTCTAAAGTTTGAACGTACGGTGGTAACAAACCTACCAATCCTAATTCTTGACGTTCTTCTTGTGTAAATGCTGTCCCTTTATTTTTGAAAGGGTTGTTTAAAATGTCATGTCCACGCATGGTGATTCCTCCTCATGGCCTTCGTTCGTAGAAAAATATAGTGCCTACAACTTAATTCCTATATTACTCCTATTTTGAGCAATTACGAGTCAAAGCCCTCCAATTAAAAAAGATTTAACTTTAAAGACACAAAAAAGAGAAAAGAGCGCTCTCTTTCCTCTCTAACGTAATGTGTATAACTTTCCTTTTGTGCTTCCGCTTGAAGTGAGTAACCCAACTTCCACGAACAACGATAAATAGCGTCGGACGGTGGCGGCACTGAGCCCAGTGAGTTCTTGCGCCTGCTGATTGCCGATATTGCCGTACTGCTCTAAATAGGCCTTCACTTGTTCAAAGACTTCTCGCTCTTTTGGCTTTAACGAAGGCAAGATCACATAATTAGCACTCACTTCTTCGATACGCTCTTGTACTTTTACTTCTTCCAATGTTTCCAAAATAACTTCGAGCATAAACTCGACAAAAACTGTCGCATCATTTGCCTTGTTGCTGATGGCGAGTGCGTCATAATAGCCTTGTTGATGCGCATGAATGACCGACTCAATCGGGAGCCATTCGAATAACGGATTCCACCGGCTTAAGATGAGACTTTGCCATAAGCGTCCCATGCGACCATTTCCGTCTTCAAACGGATGAATGATTTCCAACTCAAAATGGACAAGACATGATTTCACTAAATCGAGCAAATCACTGTTCTTAGCCCAAGCGAATAAGTCTTCCACGAGCCCTGGAACAAACTGCGGACGTGCACCCACATGAACCACTCGACCACTGGCATCATAAACGCCAACATCACTCAAGCGAAACTGCCCAGGATGCTTCACAAGACCGTGCGTTAATAAGTGATGTGCCTCCAAGAAATCCTCCACACTATACGGATCCATCGAAAAGACACGTTCATACGCCTCATACGCATTTTGCACCTCATGAATATCCTTTGGTGGGCCAAGCACCCTACGTCCCTCGATAATATCTGTTACTTGCTCCAGCGTCAGACTATTATTCTCGATTGCTAGCGAGGACTGAATCGAGCGAATTCGATTTTCCTTGCGCAATAATAACGGACGTTTCTCGATGGAATATTTCGTCAGGAGTTCCGCAATATTGTGCACCAGCCCTAACATCTTTTCTGTAATTTGAAAATTCACTTGCATCCGTCTCACCTCTCTTTTCTTCATTGTACTGGTCCTTTTTTATTAAATCAAGCGAATTATGAGCGAAAAGTGAGCGGAAAAGTTGAGTTTTCCTATTGATTTATTGTATACACAGAACTATACTACTGTATATACAGTAAACAAAAGGAGAGTTTTATTCTGATGAAAAATGTTCGTTTTATGACACTAACCGCACTATTAACCGCGATTGCCATCTTCATTCCTATCGCGATGCCATTAAAATTGGTGATTCCACCAGCTTCGTACACTCTTGGAAGCCACGTTGCAATCTTTATCGCGATGTTTATCAATCCGTGGATGGCCATCTTCGTCGTTCTAGGATCCTCTTATGGATTCTTTATTTCCGGGGCGTACCCACTCGTCATCGTTTTCCGCGCGCTTTCGCATATTATTTTTGCGACACTTGGTGCCTTTTTCCTACAAAAATATCCAAAGACTCTTGAAAACCGCAAAGCGTCATGGATTTTTAACTTCGTACTTGCGCTCATTCACGCAGTCAGCGAAGTATTAGCCTGCGTGCTCTTCTACTCCGTTTCAGGAACGGATCTTCAAAGCATGTTTTACGTCCTCTTCGTCCTAGTCGGATTTGGTACAGTGATTCACAGTATGGTAGACTATGAAATAGCACTAGCGGTGTATAAAGTTTTACAAAAAAGACGTTAAAAGAGGGACACTATGCCAAAAGAACGAAAAGCTGAACTACTAAAACTGCTGAAAAACGCGCCAAAGCCACTCAACGGTCAAAGCCTGGCGGAACATTTCCACGTAACACGACAAATTATCGTGCAAGACATCGCACTTCTTCGCGCTGATGGGGAAACGATTCTATCGACGAACCGCGGATATGTCTACAAGGAGCAAGAGAGTTCGCCGTACGTTCATCGCCTCTTCAAGGTCAAACACGATACCGAGGCTATCGAGAGTGAACTTCTAGCCATTGTCGATAATGGAGGTCGCGTCCAAAATATTCAGATCGACCATCCCGTCTATGGCGAAATCCAAACGCTCGTGAAGCTGACCTGTCGCCGTGACGTTCAGCACTTCTTGGAGCAAATCCACCAAGCGGACTTCCGCCCACTCTCGTCTCTAACAGACGGTGTGCATTATCATCTAGTTGAAGCCGAAAACCAACAAGACCTCGACTATATCGAAGACGCCCTCGACAAATTAGGGTATTTAGTGAAAGAAGATTAAACGAAAGGAGCCCCACACGATTGTGTGGTGCTCATTTTACTTATGGTCTATAGTGTTCTTTAGAACTATGCCGTTTCCCTAAGCGTTTCGCCTGAGCTTCTGTCATTTCCACAACATTCTGTTTGTTTGTGTTTGCTGGCATATTTTCCTTATAGTACCAGTAAATATCTGACTTTCCTTTTGTAGCTACATAGACTGTAATATACTCTTCCTGATTTACCGTCGTTTCGGTGACAGCTTCCGTTTGAACTACAGTAGTTTCTACTTTCTTCGCAAATAGCGGTTCCGCATTACCAGTCGCATAGTCGATTTTTGCATTTGGTGAAGTATTCTCTAAAACCACATGAGTCACACCATCTTTGTCGACGTTCTCTTGTTTTGTTCCAAAAGAAATCTTCATCAAAGTTCCATCGCTCTTTATTCCAGCATACTGCAACTCAATTTTTCGAGGGATGAGTTCATCCCCCTCGTAAATTGGCGTTACTTTATAATCCAACCAATCATTCGGATGAGCATTAATCCAATCTGCAAGATTGTTCTCATAGAAAAGCATCGCGGTTTGGTTTGCGGAATCTTTATCGGACAAACTACCTGTATTTAACAGGGCTGTCATTGGTGTTAAATTCCGTAATTCATTATCAAGCCCACTGAATTGATATCCGACTAAATGTCCGCGATTCATCAGCCATGCTTCTTTACCACTTCCGGAGTCATCAATCGGTATCTTGTAGTTATGCCAACCAACAGGATCCACACTGATTTTCGGTTCCCTTTTTGCTTTCGGTTTATCTTTGATATTCAGTTGAATATGAGCTGATGTCGAACGCTCTAATTTATCAAGGTCTCCCAAAACCAATTGTTTTTCCTTCTTAAACGGTAACAACGAATCTGGCAACTTAGCAGGTGCCACTGTCGTCGTTTCAACCGTTGTAACCTTTGCTACTGCCTCAGTTGTTGCCTTTGACTCTTCTTTATGTCCCCCACACGCTGCCAAAGAAACGCAAGCGACTACTAATAAACCCAATTTCCAATTCGATTGAATCTTCACCCTAATTCCCCCTAATACACTTTGTTAAAAAACACACTAACTAGATTTAGTATAGTCCTCCTACATCCTGAATACAATAGAGTTTTTATTTAATTTTCGTCCTTTCGGGTGAAAAAACCGTATAGGATATTTGGCTAATAGAAAAAGACCTGACATTTTTGTCAGATCTTCTAAGCCATCCCTAATTCACGCCTATAAATTTCTATACTAGGAGCATTGAACTAGATTCTTCGATATTGAACTTTGTATGTTGAAGGATATTTCTCACATCTCTCAATTCATGAGATACCCTCAATATCAAAATTCTCTTTTGTCTTTTCATAATGAGGTAATAAATAACATACCTACCCACCAGAACTCTCCGAATCATATCTGTCGGAACAAATTTGTTATCTAATACTTCTCCGCTCTCAGGAAATGTACAAATACGATTGAACCCTTTCATCAGCGCATCCATAAAATGAGTCGCAGATTGAGGAGTCATTAATTCCTTGGAAAGATAATAGAGAATTCCTTTAATATCAGTATTCGCTTTTTCGGTCAGTTCAAACTCATATTCCATACTTCTCCCTCAATTTTAGAAGCGCCTCTTTCCCATCTAGCACGCGACCTTCTTCTACGTCTTCAAGTGCTTCAATCAGTAAGCGAGCTTCTTCCATTTTTTGAATCGTGCTTTCATAATATTCGATATCCATTACGACTAATCTCCCATACCCATTTTTAGTCACAAAAATAGGTCCTTGTTCTTCTTTGCATTGTCTTTCTACTTCTACTGTGTTTTTTAAATCTCTCATCGGAATAATTTTCATATTCATTCCTCCTTTTATTTCGTGACTTAATTGTACCATAATTTAGTCACAATTTCATTTATCCTCCTCTCATAATTTAATTACGTTGTTTTTCTTCAATAGGATTTTATATAAAAAAAGACCTGACATTTCTGCCAGGTCTATGAAGCTTCGTTTAGTTTCGATTACGCTTCTTCTTTTCCTTTTTTGAGGAACAATGCCCCTAGTGCGAGACTGAGGCTTGCTACAAAGAGTGCTGCACTCACATCCGCAGTTCCTGTTGCTGGAAGTTCGTTAGAAGCAACAGTGGCTTGTGGAGCTGGTTTGTCCATTGGCTTTTCTCCTGCTTGGGCAGCGGCCACTTGTTCTCCAGGCATAGGGTTTGCCAAAGCATTTGGAGCTGCTGGGTTAGCTGGAGCACTTGGAGTTGCTGGCGTTACTGGAGCAGCTGGAGTCGTTGGCGTTGTTGGTTCCGCAGTAGCAACTTCTCCTTTATACACAACCGCGTAAATACTAAAGTGAGTCGTTCCAAAAATCACTTTGCCGCCTTCTTGTGTAAATGGAAGACTTTCGAGTGTCTTAGAAGGAGTGATGTAGTACACCTTATCGACTTCTCCACCTTCTTTTGCTGGCAAGCTCACTAATACGGCTGCTTTTGGTTGAACTGAATGGCCGTCTTTATCCAACAAGCGGATATCGTAGGCATCATAGTTCTTTCCTTGAAGCGTTTGGTTTGGCACCTTTTGTACCACCACATTCGCCACTTGTTCCAAGTCCGCTACCTTACCTGCGATTTTCACACCTGTTGCAGCATCTTCTAATACACGTTTAACCACGTCTGTCGCAATCGGAGTTAATGGAGTTGCTGGTTTTTCAGGTTCTTCTGGTTGAATTTCATCCTCTGTCACTTCTTTGGTGAAGGTTGATAATTCGTAGAATTCTGCAGGCCCACCGTCCCAAGCGACTTTCACATCGAGGATACGAGGATTTTCTCCTGGAAGTGCGAATGTTTGGAAGCTTGATTTCACTTTACCAAGGTTCTTCCATACCGATTCGCCGGCTTCGTTTAGCGTACGAACACTGACTTTCACACTCGTACCCGTTGGAACATCCGCAATTAATCGAACATGGTTAGCCGCAGTGTCTCCTGATAAGTGGTATACGAGTTCGCCTTTATTTTCCGTTGTCGCATAGCTGGTTAAGACATTGCCGTCCGCCATACTCTTCTTCAAGTTATCATGATCTTCAGCACCAGTTCCTGTCACCGTCGGATTATTTTCAGGGTTGATAAATTCTCCATCGTTAATGACGATTTCGCTAAATCCAACAAAGCGTGCGTTATATTCTGCTGTAAAGAGCACGCGCATGAATTTCGCTGTTACTGGAGTTTCAAGAACACCTTCGATATAACGGTTGCCTGGGTTTGACGCATCATGAGTCCAACCGTCTGTTAATGAATCGTCGTGAATTTCATTTTCCACGCCATCCCCGACTGTCACAACATCCGTCCAATTCTTTCCGTCTTCACTCACTTGAATCTTACCGTCACGTAAATAGTTGCGTTCTGCATCTTGGATATACGCGCGAATCTTCTTCACTTGGCGAGTTGTGCCGAGTTTCATCACGATTTCACCGTCTTTATGTTGGTAATCCGAGAACTCGACAAAGTTATTGAAATCTCCATCGAATAATTGGCCTAAGTTGTGAACGCGACGGACGTCATTAGCTCCATAGTATTGGTGAATCCCCATCGTTGTTGATTGCAGTTCAGTTGGATCCACTTCGTTTGTCTTCACGACTAATTTTCCTGCAGGAAGCGTTTGGTCTTTATCTGTCTTATTCACGATACGAATGTAACGTACCAACGCATGTTCAGGAAGTTGGTCGGCACTCATCCATTCCACTTCGTTTGCGGAATATTCAAGCGTTAATCCTGTTTCTCCTGCATCTTTCAATACGATGGATTTTGCTTCGTGTAGGCGGTCTAATTTCAATCCAAGATAGCCATTTGCTGGGATGTTAGTTCCTTGTGGCAAGGTCATTTCATAGCTGCCTCGGCTGTCTACGACTGGCGTTTCCTTCAAGCTGTCGACATTCGTTACCGTTAAATCGGTATTTGGAGTATCCACATCGACCGTGAAATCCCCAATTCTCCACCATTTTCTGAGAAGTTGCGTGTTACGAACACGAACGAATTGTGCCATAAATTCTTGGAGAATATCTGCCGTACGTTCGCCAGCTAATGTTTGAAGCGTCGTCCATTGTTTACCGTCTGTTGAGTATTCGATGACACCGGCTGCTAATTTATCGCGTTCCCCTTGAACAAAGCGGACATGTTTCACTTTCTTCGTGCCGCCTAGGTCCATTTGAACCCACGCATTTTCTGGAGTGACATTCGTTTGGTTCACATGCGCCATCATGGATTCTGTAGCGTCCTTGCCGTCTTGCATTTGAAGGACGCTTGTTCCATATTTGTACACGATATTGGAGCTTAAGGTAATATTCCCTGTAACCTTCTTACTACCGATTTCAAGCGGTCTATTTACCGCAATTTCACGCATTGCAAGCCATGCATTATCTTTCTTCACTGTCGCACGCATGCGCACTGCTTGGGCCGTAATATCGAGGTCTTTAAATTCAAGGGTGCGTTCGCGGCCAGTGTACGTTGGCGTCGTGATTGCTACCCAATCGCCTTGCTCATTTTGATATTCTACAACAGCATTACCGAATGTGTAGTTATCAGCCGTCTTCGTTCCTGTCGCAAATCCGAGCGTATGAATCTTGAGCGGTTTGTTGAAACGTAAGCCCACATAGTCGCCTCGTTCGATAACAGTCGTTGTCTTCACGATTACATGTGTATCGAAGTCTCCGTCTGTCACTTCTTCAAGTCCACCTTCAGCCCCCGCACGGTTTGTAATAAAGGTCGTCACAAGTTTATCCGGATGAAGCATCGTTTGAATATGCGTTGCCAAGTATTCTTTCAAATTATTAATAAATGGACGAATATGTTGTACCCCAAATTCTGCACGTTCATAGTGGTCCACATAGAAGAACGCATAGCTAATCGATTGGTCGTAATGCTTCAAGCCGGCATAGTAGTTATCCCAAACTTTGGCGCTATTATTTTCCGCAAGCCCTTCTGTCGCCGTGAGTAAAGCCTCCAACGCATTCATTTGGTCCACGGTGTTATCTAACCAGTAATGAATTTGTTCGATGAGCTTCTTGTCCCCTTTTTCTTTTAGGAGAATCGCGTCAGCTTTCAATTGCGCAAAGACTTCTTTCAACTCTTTACGTTCTGCATCCAGGTTTTGACCTGCTTTAAGTTTGTTATAAAAGGCTGTCAATTTTGGAGCGAGTTCGATCGATTCTTCGAGTTTTGTCACATGAGGCGGACGGTTTTGGTTGCGCATATGTTTTCCGAGTTCACGGAATGCTTTTGAGACGTCGCTTTCTTTGAAATTACCGTTCACCACATAGTTAAATGCCATGTCGTTAATTTCTTCGGCCTGTTCGGCACTACGCCATTGTTTCCAGCCGTATTGCGCCATATCAAAGAGCGCTACTTTAGACGCTTCAGATTGTTGCATTGGGTTAAGCATAATTCCTTGGGCAAGCGATAAATCCACATTTGGATGAAGGAATTTTTCACCGCCACCGAGAATTAAGTGTTGTTTTGTATTGTCGTTACATGGCCAGTTAATCCAGAATTGAATTGGATTGTACTTCTTGCCGCCCTCTGTTAAATTGCGTTTCAAGTTTGTAAGGAAGGTTTGATCCACGGCACCCCAAACTTTACCCCCAGTTAAGGTTAAATGAACCGTTTCTGGAAGATGTTCGTTGAGCGTGCGAAGTTCATCTTCAGTTCCTTGTCCCATGTACCATGCTGGAACGAAAATCATATCTTTGCGAAGTCCGCTATAAGTCTTTTGTTTTTCCGTTAACCAGTCTGTTAAATCATGCATTAGGCGATTGTAGCTGTTGTAGCCACCCACAGGCCATGCCGCATCATCGGCAAGCACCCCAAACTCACGCACTCCGGCATCGAGTAATTGCGTGAATTTCGCTTTAATCACATCTAAATCTTGTTTATATAAAGCATCCGTATCAAAGCGCATCTTGTTATGCATAAATGGATGGATGGTCCACACATAACGCGTCTTCGTTTCATTTCCGACACGCGCCAAGTCACGAATTTCAGCCAGTTTTTCATCTGGATAAAGCTCACGCCATTTCGCATTGTGGTACGGATCGTCTTTTGGTGCAAAGTAGTATTGTGTTAATTTCAATTCGCCACCATAACGCATCAAATCTTCACGATTTTGCTTCGTCCAAGGATTGCCATAGTACCCTTCAATAAATCCACGGTTCTTCACTTCTGCATAGTCTTCCACTGTCACATCACGAAGAACTGGAGTTGGTGATTCACCCAGCATATGTTTCAATGTCGTAAGACCAAAGAACACCGCATCAGTATCCTTTCCGACGATTGAAATCTTATTATTTTTCACGCGCAATACATACGCATCGATTTTATTATATAAGTCTGGCGAGATATCTTGCACTTCTTTTTCCGCTAATGGAGACTCCCCATGTACTCCAAGGAAAATATTCGTTGCCCCTTCAGCTTCCTTCGTGCTCGTTGTATACGATACGTTGTTCGCTTGAAGGACTTCTTTGGCACGATTGCGTGTATAAATATCAAGGCTATCGCTGAAGACAAGGTTCACAGTTCCCTCAAGAGCTGTTACACCATCTCCATAGGTTACCTTTTGTGGCGTTGGGAATACAGTATATTCTTTTTTCGTCACTTCTTTTTTCGCCGCATCGATTTCTGCTTTCGTTGCTGGCTTGTCCGCTTGGTATTGGTCGGCCTTTTCTACCGTTCCGTTTACTTCGCGTGGTTTCGTTGTTTCTGTTGCTGTATTCGTCTCAGTTGTCGTTGCTTCCGTTGAAGTGGCTTCTTCGGTCGGTTTAACCTCTGTGGCTGCCGTTGTGGTTCCTGCTTCGGTTGGCTTTGCTTCTTCATGCGAAGTAGCTTCATCCTCAGCTGGTTTGTTGGCTTCGGCTTCTTTTTCTGCCTTCTCGATGGCTTTTAACACATCGTCTGGCAATTTATCCAGAGCCGGCGCCTCACTAATGGTCCCGTTTCCTTCTGACGGCGTTTCGGCTTCCGTTGCGAGTGCAATCGGAGATGCAAAAAAAGTTGCTCCAATCATAACCGAAGCGACCCCTACCGAAAACTTGCGAATACTGTACTTACATCTTTTATCAAAAAATCTCTTACCCATAAGATTTTCGACTTCCTTTCGTTTTATTTTAGTAAGCGTTTGCAACAAAACGAAAAACAATCCCTAACCTTATTGTTTACCGCTTCTTATGCACCTTAAATATAGCAAAACCAACTGGTAGTTACAAGTTGAGTTTGTGAACAAATTAAGAAAAAACTCGTAAAAAAATGAACCGTAGACGACTTTCTCATCTACGGTTCCTGAACGCTTCATTTTTATTCTATTTTGTGCTTAAAAGCCACTTGTTGGCCCACTCCAAGACAGGCAATTCACGGTTCGCCAAGAGTACGCCCCATGGTTTTGCAGCGCACTTCTTGTACTCTTCTACTGCTTCTTCGTATGTGAGTTTCAACGTCGATAACTCGAACTCCTCTAATTCTTTTGGAGTCATTTCTGTTTTCCCGAAACTCGTCACGAGGCAGAGAAAATAGTGGTTCACATTATGACGGTGAATCTGATTGTAGTAGTCGCTCACCGTGCCAATCTTGCACAGCACTTCCACGCTCGCGCCAAGCTCTTCCTTCAATTCTCGATGAATCGCCTCTTCAGGAGTCTCTCCTGTTTCCACGCCGCCACCAGCTGTTTCGATAAAAGCGCCGTTGCCGAAAATATCGTCTCTAACGACACGAACAAAGTAGAAAAATCCTTCCTCGTCCACAACGATTGCACGAGCAACGTGCCGATTATGAGTAATCTCAGTCTTTTCCCACTGCGTATCTTCTAATGTTAATGCTAATTCCTTCACTGCCAAACTCACTTTCTACAGTATTTCTCTACGTAAATATCATTAATAACACAAATAGTACGAGTAAGCCAGCGCCTAAGCTTAACGCAACCTTCCCAACACGAATCGCATCTGCGTCTGTTCGGCTACCAACTTTCTTACGTGCTTCAAAATCATTGATAAGCCCAAACTTCTTTTTGCATACAATGAGATATCCAAAAACTGAAAATGTAATTCCTAGTGCGAGTAAGATTAATTTTAGAATTAGCATAGTTATCACCTCAGATTCTTACTAAAACCATCACGATTTCGACCTATTCACTATTATTATCTCTCCTACAAACTAAAAAAACAATTCTAAAACTTACATCCAATCCCTTCCTACCGCTTCTTTTAATATTATTTGGAACATGATAAAATAATAACAAATAACCATTTGGGAGGGTTTTATGAAAAACAAAATCGTATTAGGTTCTGTGACACTCCTGTCTGCGTTAGTGCTAGCGGCTTGCGGTAACGGGGAAAAGAAAGCACCTGAAACAACTGTGGCGCCAACAACTGAAGCAACTACAACT
>JUUF01000366.1 GCA_001058355.1 Carnobacterium maltaromaticum | reverse complement strand
TAATGTATACATTATAATGATTTTTTTATTTTTAAAACATAATAACTTAAAAGTATTTAAATTGATAACTTTTGAGTTATAATATCGGTGAGAGAAAATTTAAAGATTGGGAGTGAGAAGATGAGTAAAACAGCAATCGGAAGTAATTGGAAAGATATTAGAAATGATTTATTTACCCAAGAAGAAATCGCAGCTACTGATTTAAGAGTCGCTATTATTAGTGAATTAATTCGTGCCAGAAAAGAACTAGGAATTAGTCAAAAACAATTAGAAGAGTTAAGTGGGGTGAAGCAACCAGTGATTGCTCGAATCGAAACGGGGAAGAGTACTCCGCAACTAGATACCTTATTAAAGATTCTAGGATGCTTAGGAAAAACACTAGCCATCGTGCCATTATCGAAATCTGAAGTGAAGTAGAATGTAGATACTCAAAATTATCATATATGAT
>JUUF01000365.1 GCA_001058355.1 Carnobacterium maltaromaticum | reverse complement strand
TCAAGAGTGTTGTGGGCATGAATTTTGAGTAATGCGATAATAAGGAAACTGGCAATCGCAAGTAACGCCAGAAACTGAAATAGTAGCGTTCCTTTTCTTTTAAGGTTTTTCATTTTTCTTTTCCTTAGCCTCTTTCACTTTGACATAAATGGCTCGATTCTTTGGCGCGAAATTTAAGCGAAAAGTACTTCCTTGGTTGAGCGTTGTCGAAATCAGTAACCTGCTCCCGTTTCTTTTGATAGATAGCCTTCGAATGCCATAAAGAAATGGTTGGTGTCCTCCACTTCCTCCTGCTCCTTTATAAATCTTCCCGCCATCTTTCCAACTAGAAACGAGTGTAATCACTTCTGTTTTCTCAGATGTCATATTTTCAAAATGTGCGGTATAAGGATCATAGCCATTTAACGATGTCAGCCTAAAGCCAGCATAATTAAAATTCATTTGCTGAACGGCGACATGCCATTTAATATCGTCAGGAACATTGAGCCGGTCCTTGATTTTTAGAAACGCCGTAGAAAGTCCCATAAACGCTACTAAACTAATCGAGATAATCACGAGCGCAATTAGGTGTTCAATGAGTAGAAATCCGGACTTTTTTCTCGGTAATCGCATTGATTTGAAACACCTCCTCATGCTCTCCGCAAGAGACCGTCACCACTGTTGGAGAGGCTGCTGTATTTACTTTTTCAAATGTCACTTTTTTCATCTTTTGAAACTCTTCGCTTGGCAATTTGTTAACAGCCACAGGATAAGTAGCACTCGCTTGTAAATCCATTAACTGAGTAGCCGCAGCATCCAAAAAGCAACCTCTAAGTTGTTGACGGTGATAGAGTTGTCCCATCATAAAACTGATTAAGGACACAATAACGGTTAAGACCATCAGACCGATTAAGGCTTCAAGCAATACATACCCTCTACTTTTCGGTAATTTCAACATGATACTTAGCCTCCCCTAATTGAAAAACATAAGTGTACCTGCGATTTTGCCCATCAAACGTCACGGACGAGAACTGGCTAACATTCCCACTATAGGGCTTAAAACCATACGTTTGAACAGAATAACTTTTCATCGTATCCGGAAAGCGAATCTTCTTATCCAATTCTCTAGCCCCATGACAATTTAATTCAACGATACCACCTGAGACCGTTACAAACGAACCTTGTCCCGTTGAAATAGCTGTAATCTGCGCCGTATCCATCACTTGCTCAAACTCTCTTAGAAATACTTCTTCCTTCCAATTTACATAGGAATGACTAATCAAAGGCGGAGTAAGTATCAGTAAGAAGCAAGCAATGGCGAGCGCAATTAAGCATTCAACAAGCGTAAATGCTCTCTTTTTCATAATTATTGTTCAGGAGTTTTTTGACGATTTTCATATGCTTTCTTTTGATCTTCTGTAATATAATCCTTTGCTCTAAGAGTCTGAACATCAGGTATTTCCTTAGTATTATTATCTAACATGTAAGCTTGTTGTTGTGTTTCAATTACTTTCACAATCGCTTCATCTGATTGTTTCTGTGCAGTCTTTCTTTGTTGCGCAATATTCGGAATAATCAGCAGCATCATCAAGCCAATAATAAAGAGGCACACGAGTAATTCGATTAACGTGAAGCCTTTTTTCTTTGTTTTCATTTTCATTTTAATTTCCTCCAATCATCGTTAGTGTCGGTAGTAATAAGATCAGATACATGGAAACGATGAGGAATCCAATCCCCATAAGTAGTAACGGTTGAATCCACTTGATTTTCTTTTCGATGCCTTGGGTAAATTCGTCGAGCATTTGGTCGGCGTATACTTGTAGTTGCACGTCTAATTGCCTTGTCTTTTCTCCTTCTAATACCAGCCAGATAAACTCCTGCCGGAATAGCTTCATCTTCTCAAGCGCCGTAGAAAAAGATTCTCCTTGAATCAGCTGTTCTTCTAGTTTCTGCGCAATCATCTTCGACAATGCGCTTGTTCCTTCTTTTTTGAGTTCGGACACCATCGACAATAGCGACTGCCCATTTCCGAGAAAATACGAGAACTCTCGTGCATACAAAAACGTCACGTATTGCTGCGCACTCTTTCCAATGACCGGCAGTGAAATCAACATGCGAAACTGATCATAGGTGCTCTTTCTCTTCCAATACAAGCGAACTGCAAAAATAATGATTAGGAGCACTATTAGAAATCCTAACGCCAGCTGTGGTAAATTTTGAAACCCAAGCCATATCCAATAAAGGAAGCCAGACTGCTTGAGTTGTTCTTCTTGTACCATGCTGGAAAGTTGGTCGAGTAACAGCATTCGGATACAGAGCACCATCCCGATAACAAACGTAAAAAGAAACGCAGGATACATCATCATCTGCTGCATTTTCTTTTGTTGTTTTTGCTTGCGAGAGAGAAACTCCCCAATCGATGCACAGGCCTTCTCGAAACTACCAAACTGCATGGATAAATAAATTTGCGAGGTATTCGTTTCAGAGTACCCGACCCGCTTCAAGCACTCATCAAAACGCCTTCCTTCTCCAAGCGTTCCTCTCATTTGTTCGAGGTCTTTCTTTTGCTCATCGAATAAGTATTCTAAAAACTTCAACGCCTCATCCAAGCTAAATCCTTCCTCGAGCAAATGAGCAAGCTGAATCAGGAACCGACTTTGAACCGGCCCTTTCCACTTTTTAGATAATTTGATAGGTTTCGTAAGTTTTGTCCGTAATGTATCCCAATGCATAAGCCTTCCTCAATACCATGTTAAAAGGATGTACTCTTTCTTCGTCTCCTGAAAATTGTTTCGTTTTAAAGAAATGCGACAACTTTTCATGCGTTTCGATTTCAAAAATGGTTCCCCGCTTTTCTCCGTTTGTTAAATGATTACAATGAAGTTCGCATTCCTTACCACATAGTCCACAATACCGAGGGAGTAGGCGTTGTGAACAAATTGCGATAATAGTTTGCTCAAGCATCGTTTTACTTACCCCAAGTTCCAAGAGCCTTGCTACCACTCCATTACAGTCTTTTGCGTGAACAGTTGCTAGAATTAAGTGCCCCGTTAAGGCTGCACGAATCGCCATCTTTGCCGTCATTTCGTCTCGGATTTCGCCGATTAGTAAAATATCAGGGTGATGACGTAGGCAACTCTTTATGAGTAATTCGTACGTAATTCCAGCCTTTTCGTTAATCTCCGTCTGTAAAAACATCGGCTCATGATACTCCACTGGGTCTTCCATCGTAATCACTTGGAGCGTCTTTTCTTTCATACGGGCCCTAAGCAAAGCATACATCGTACTCGTTTTCCCAGAACTGACTGGTCCGGAAAATAAAATCAAGCCACTCTTATAGCGTAGGAACTGTTGCAACAGCGCCCAGTCCTTTGGAAAATAAGTCATCGAACGAATCGACGCCTTTTCCTTCTTTGACCGATGCAAGAGCCTGATAACCATGGATTCCTTCTGCTTAAAATTCGTAATCACTGATAATCTCAGTTCAATCATCTGTTCCTTTGAAATCTCAAAGGTTAAGGAACCACTCTGCGGTCTTCGTCTCTCTCCTACATCCATTCCAGCTTGATACTTTAAGTACGAAATAAATTGCAAGGCCACTTCGTCTGAAATCTTTCTCAACTCTTTTAACCCATTGACATCTCTTAAATAAAATACATACTCCTCTCCAACCGGTAATAAATGAATATCATCTAATTGGTGCTTGATGGCTTGCGTGAACACTTCCGTTGCTAATTCATTCATTTCCATTGTTCTTCCCCCACTCTTTGACTAGTCATAAAGAACTACGAGAAAAACTAAAAAGGAGTCTTTTGGACAACAAAAAAACGTCAAAGAAAATCTCTTCAACGTTTCGAGTTGTTTATCTAATTTTTTTCAAGGTTCCTAATCCTACACCCACTGCAGCACCTACAGCATCTACAAAGACATCTTGGATGAGCGGTGTACGTCCTGGAGTGACTCCTTGGTGGAATTCATCGGTCATCGCATACAACACTGCAATAAAGAACGCCAAGAACTGCGGCCATCCTTTTTTACGAACGTGAACACTTAACCCTCTCGTCCATTGATAGCCGATAAAGAAGTAAGCTAAGAAATGAGCGGCTTTACGAATAAAAAACTCGATGAACTGCGCATATCCTAAAGAAGGAATACTGATGGTTTGTCCTGCATATTCAAATTTAATTTTAGATAGAATTTCTGAAAAAGGTTGCATTGGAAGTCCTTTTTGAATCGTCGACACCAGTGACTGATCCTTGTAAGACATACTTGAGCTAATAAAGATGAGTACCATGACTGCAATCGCCAATGTAATCGCAATAGTTGCTTTTGTTTTTCTAGACACGAAACCTCTCCTTCCTTGTTAACTTTCTTTATTATGGTCAACTCTACAAGTTTAGTCAAGCGTCTTTCCTATTTCTTAAATTCCATAAAAAATAGATAAAAATGTATATTGACGCAATTCTATGAAAGCGTTACAATTAAAGAAAATAATACCTTTTGGGAGGGTATCAAAATGAAACGTTATACTCAAGATTTAAGCTTATTGGTAAAACAAATTCAGCTGCTTGAGGAACAACAGCAGCAACAGAATTACTACAATAATCTCTTCTGCCAGGATCCAAATCCGTACAACAAGTCTTTTGAAGAGATTATCGAGTACTTACTCGGCACAACCGAGTCTACTTTCTTAATGCACCACTTTGAAGATTTTCCACAAGCGCTGTCCTATGACCAGCAGAAAGAATTCCAGAAGCTGCGTCGCTATTATTTGCGTCATCAAAACGCCCTACGCTGTTTCAACAAACCGTTTTCCGAAGAATGCCACGCGCTCACTTCTCTGTGGATTAAAGGCATGCGCGGTGACAGCATCATCGATCTCATTCCTCATCTCGATAGCTTGAGAGATTATTTCCACTTACATTACCAGAAACTCCTCAACCAACCTACCGTCTCCTACAAAGACGTTTTAGCCTTCTCGTTTGGCCCACAAATTACTGAGTTCTATTACACGCTCATCAAAGAGAGCAAAGATTCTTTCTTGCGCCTTTATAACGATTACTTAGAGTCATTTCCGCAAACGTATATTCCTGTGCACTATTTACATTTATCAAAAGAAGAGACGCTGCTCGTTTTAGAGGAGCTGATTACTCTTGCGTCTTCCGTTTTGCCAAAACAAGACTTCTACATTAACTTTGGTCCAAATCCATTCCCTAGTCATTTCCATAATGAACAAACAACTTACTTAAACTTGGGTGTATTCACTGATTTTATGACTGCGCTGCATCAATGCTTAAAGCAGCTCGGCAAAGTCTTTCTTCAGGAATACACCCATTCTTTTGTGATAATGCAAAAATCCGATTTCGAACAGCTTCATTTGCACCATTCTATTTTAGAATTCTGTACACTTCTACCGATTTTATCCCAAACCATTTCCAAAGCCATTATTAAAACCATTTATCCGGATAAACTGAATGACGAGAAGTTTGTGAATCAAATCCAAGAAGAATTGCTATATCACTATTTTAGAACGAATAATTTAAACAACAGCATCGAGAGCCATCAGCCTTTGCAAGAAATATTAAAATGCTACATCGAAATGGAAATCGAGGAAGACTGGTTCAATGGTGCCTTCCCTTCCATTGAACTCTCGCACGAGTGGAATGTACGCTCTAAAGAATGCTTGCATAAAGTTCCTTCGACGCATATGGATGGGCTACTTCGTCATATTCACTGGACTAAAGGCGAACTCGGAAATGCCTTTGGTAAATTACTAGGCCTCTTCTCCATCTTCTGCAGCGGTCTGCCAAAAGAACCATATGATCATCCATTCTCCGAATTTCTCGAGCACTTCTCATCAGATCAACTGCGCAGATGGCATCCAACCTATCAATTAATCGAGCACTTGCGGATGAATCCTGAATCGACGAAATGTTGCTGGGTGTTCTTTAAGCAAAAGCTGAATGAATTCAAATAAGTCAAAATTATCATATATGAT
>JUUF01000364.1 GCA_001058355.1 Carnobacterium maltaromaticum | reverse complement strand
CATCTAATAATGTCATTGTTGTCACCCTTCATTGTTTAATAGATAGTTCTATTATACTGTAAAGCGTGAAACTTTTCACTCTATTCTATAATCTTTCCAATCTAGATACCTTTTTGCCTAAAAACAGTCCAAATGATTCGTTTGGAAGTTGAATTAAAGAAAAAACGAACAATATATTGTTTTACATCTGTTTTCAGTTATAAAAACCACGAATAACGAACTATAAATAAAAATTATAACTAAAAGTATGTTTTTAAGATTGACTTTTCACAAACTATCCAGTATCCTATCTATATAACATATTGAAACGCAATGAAAAGAAGAGTAAAAAATAAAACTTCATAGAGAGCTTACGGTTGGTGCGAGTAAGCAAGTCGTTATTTTTGAACATGATCTTTGAGCAGATTGTCCGAAACCTTAAGACAATCCGGGTACTCCCGTTATCAACCATCCGTCTATGCGGAAAAGGTCTTCTCCCCCGAAGACAAACAAAGGTGGTACCACGACTGCAACTCGTCCTTTTAGCAAGCGCTAGAAGTGCGGGCTTTTTTATTTTCGTTTACCAAAACAACTTAGGAGGAAATCAACATGGCTGAAGTAGAAAGCTTTACACTAGACCATAACAAGGTGATTGCACCTTACGTTCGCTTAATCGCTAACGAACATGGTAAGAAAGGAGACGTCATTTCAAACTTTGACATCCGCTTCTTACAACCGAATAAACAAGAAATGCCAACAGGTGTCGTTCATACATTCGAGCACTTATTAGCAGACCTCTTACGTGACCGCTTGGAAGGCATCATCGACATTTCTCCATTTGGATGCCGTACTGGTTTCCATTTAATCCTTTGGGAAGAACGTTCTCCTGAAGATATCGCACGCGCATTGAAATCAACGCTAGAAGAAATCGTAAATAACATTCAATTCAAAGATATTCAAGGCGTCTCTGCCGTACAATGCGGAAACTACCGCGACCATTCATTATTCGGTGCAAAAGAATACGCCAAACAAGTCTTAGAACAAGGCATCAGCATTGATCCATTCGTTCGCAAAGTTATTTAATCAATTGTCATTCAGTAAGAAACAGTAGACACCTAGACTGGAGGAACCCCCTATATGAAATTAAAAACTATCGCTAAATCTCTTATCGCCCTTTCTGCTGCATTCGTCTTAGGCGCTTGCGGCAACAATGCTTCAAGTTCTGCTAGCTCATCAAACGCTCAATCTTCAGCATCAGAACTGAAAACAGTGAAAATCGCTTCTGTCGGCTCTGACGCAGACATCTGGAGACATATCGCAGAGTCTGAACAAGCGAAAAAAGCAGGCCTAAAAATCGAAGTCCAAGAAATTAACGGCGGCGTGCCATTGAACGAAAGCGTGGCAGACGGAACAGTCGATGCCAACGCCTTCCAATCTATCGGCTACTTAAAAGGATTTAACGAAGCCAACTCAAACAAAGTCGTTCCAGTTGGCACTACGTATATTGAACCAATGGGGCTTTACTCTAAAAAGGTAAAATCACTAAACGACCTACCAAACGGTGCAAAAGTCGCTTTACCTGATAACCCATATAACACTACTCGTGCGCTACGCTTATTAGAAAGCGCTGGTTTAATTAAATTATCAAGTGACTTCAAAGATGGCACTGGCACTCCTAGCGACATCGTAGAAAACAAGAAAAATCTTGAATTCTTACTGATTGATGACACTACAAGCGTACGTGTATTAGACGACACTGATTTAATCGCTATCGGAAACACAATCGCCCTTGAAGGTGGTTTAAACGTATTAAAAGACTCCCTTTTCTATGAAAAAGCTGACGCATCTACAATCACAAGCATCAACGTGATTGCCGTGAAAGCAGAAAATGTCGATAAAGAAGAATACAAAAAATTAGTGGACCTCTACCACGACCCAGAAATCCAAAAATACATTTCTGACAAGTTCGCAGGAACAAAAGTGGAAGTGAAGAAACCTGTTTCTGAAGTGTGGGGTAAATAATTCATGAAGATTGCTATCGTTGCAGCGATGAAAGAAGAGTTGCATCCGTTCGAAGAGCATTTTGCACCAGGAAAAGTAGTCTTTGAAAAAGGTCCTATCCGACTCCTAGAAGTACACGAGAACTTATATCTTGTACAGTCAGGTATCGGAAAAGCCAATGCCGCTGCCGCTGCTGCATGGTTATGCGACAAAATTCATCCTGACATCATTATTAATACCGGGACAACAGGAAGCTTCAATCCAGACTTCACCTTGGCGGACGTCATCGTTTCTACGAAATTCGCTTATAGCGACGTGGATGCGACTGGCTTCGACTACGCCTGGGGACAAGTCCCTCAGATGCCAGCCGACTATCCTGTAGATAAAGACTTACATGAAAAAGTGCTCGGACTACTCCGCGAAAAGGTGAGCAGATTTAACATCCAAAGCGGCTTTATCGCAACTAGCGACTCATTTATGAGTTCTGTCGATGCCGTTAGTACGATTCGTGAAAAATTACCAGACATCGTCGCAAGCGATATGGAAGCTGCTCCGATTGCACAGGTGGCTAGCTTCTATGACATCCCCGTACTAAACGTACGTGGTGTGAGCGACCATGTGGGCCAAGATGCCCCTGATACTTTCGAGGAAACGCTCGAAAAAGCATCTCAAAACGCATTCGAAGCAGTGCGTATTATCGTTGAAAATTTCCTATAAATCTCCCTAGATTTACGCAACCGCTAAAAGCAAAAAGGAGCGCAGGCTATACTTGCCTCGCTCCTTTTTGTGTGTTGTCACAGAATTAAACTTTTTCTTACTGTTAGTTAGTGCAAAAGAGATATTCAGATGCACTATTCATGTAAAAGAACAATGAAAAAGAATCAGTTTATTGA
>JUUF01000363.1 GCA_001058355.1 Carnobacterium maltaromaticum | reverse complement strand
AATCGTTGTTTTTCAACAACGTTAAATATATTACCACGCTCATATTTTCATTGCAAGAAATATGATTCGATGTTTTTGTCATCTTGCGCGACAACGTTTAATAATTTAACACAGGATGAAAGAGACGTCAACGAATAACTACTCCATTTTTCAAAAAAATTGTATAATCGAGAAAACGACTTGAAGGAGGGCCTATGAGACTCGAACATCTATTAATGAAACATCTGGTGCTGAGCCGCCGCGAAATGAAGAAGCTCATCAAGAATGAAGCCGTCTTAATCGATGGAGTTCCGGCTACTCACGTCAGCAATAATGTCGACGCGGCCCTGCAAGTCATCACGGTGAACGGAACGCGGATCTATGACGATAGCCAGAAGTACTATATGCTGAATAAACCTCAAGGCGTTATCTCCGCTACGACCGACAAGGAACATACGACGGTTATCGACCTCTTCGCAAAGGAGAACGTCGAAGGCCTCTATCCGCTCGGACGACTCGACGGGGATACTGAAGGACTGCTGCTTGTGACGAATAATGGTCCGCTGGGTTATCGTATGCTCAACCCCGACCAACATATCGAGAAGGAATATTATGTAGAAGTTAATGGCCCGCTCGACGAAGATGCCGTAGATACCTTCAAACGTGGCGTCACCTTCCACGGTGGGTATCAATGTAAACCAAGCACGCTTACGGTCATCGAAAGTAGCGACAGCTTGAGCCGTGCGACTGTCACCATCTCTGAAGGAAAATTCCATCAAGTGAAGAAGATGTTTCTATGTATTGGTGTGAAAGTGACCTATCTTAAACGGATTCGCTTTGGGGAGTTTGTGTTAGATGAGTCATTAAAGCCTGGAGAATACCGAGAGTTGAACGAAGCAGAACTCCAACTTGTAAAAACATATTTCTAAAAAAGCAAAATGTAACA
>JUUF01000362.1 GCA_001058355.1 Carnobacterium maltaromaticum | reverse complement strand
AACAAACGTGTGAAATACTACGATGTTAACTTGGGTAGCCAAAAATCAGCGCTCTATCAAGTTGAATTAACAAGTGACACTGCTGCTAAATAAGAATTGAATGGAGACGAGCTTCGGTTCGTCTCTTTTTGTTTGCACAAAATCCATAAAACCAATGAAAACGCATTAATGACGGTATTTTAGTGAAATTTGAATTTTAAATTAAAATAACATGAGAAAAGTTAATTTTTTGCTCATAAATAATGGTAATCACGCAGAATTCATGGTAAACTAAAAATACGCTGTATCTGCGCTCGAATTGTCATACAATTTGCAATCAGAGAGCATGCAACGTATAATAGAAACGTTGTTTTATTATTTTATATATTGAAATAGTTAACCAAAGAAAATAAGGAGGAATCGGATTTGACAATTGATAAGCCACTATTAGAAATCAATAACTTACACGTTGGTTTCCGTATCAAAGATGATTTTTATGATGCAGTAGATAATGTGTCATTAACATTAGAAAAGAATGAAATTTTGGCCATCGTTGGGGAATCAGGATGTGGGAAATCTACATTAGCGACAACCATCATGGGCTTACACAACAAAAATAACACAAAGATTACAGGGGACATCATTTATAACGATGTGAACTTAGTAAACTTAAACGAAGCGTTATATAACAAAATTCGCGGAAATGATATCGGTATGATCTTCCAAGATCCATTGGCTTCATTAAATCCATTAATGACAATTGGTGCTCAAATCGACGAAGCTCTTTATTATCATACAGACTTAAATGAAAAAGAACGTACTGAACGCGTACTTGAATTGTTAGGACAAGTAGGGATTCCAAATCCACAACGTACTTACAAACAATACCCACACGAATTATCAGGTGGGATGCGTCAACGTGTGGTTATCGCGATTGCTTTATCATGTAAACCACCAATCATCATTGCCGATGAACCAACAACTGCCTTAGACGTAACCATCCAAGCGCAAATCTTAGACTTATTAAATGATATCCAGAAAGAAACAGAATCAGGTATCATCTTAATCACTCACGACCTTGGGGTAGTAGCAGAAACTGCGGACCGTGTAGCCGTGATGTATGCTGGACAATTTGTGGAAATAGCACCTGTTGAGGAGTTATTTACAAATCCACAACATCCTTATACACGTTCATTACTACAATCAATCCCACAAGCGGGAGCAGAAGGCGAAGAATTACACGTGATCCAAGGAACAGTGCCACCATTACCAAAATTACCACGTAAAGGTTGCCGTTTCGCACCACGTATTCCATGGATTTCAGCGGACGCTCACGAAGAGGATCCAACACTTCATGAAGTTGGACCAAACCACTTCGTTCGTTGTACATGTTATAAACATTTCCATTTTGAAGGGGAGGAAGCATAATGAGCGGTTTTGTAACCATTGAAGATTTAAAAGTTCACTATCCGATTCGTAGTGGCTTCTTTAACCGAGTAACGGATCATGTTTATGCGGTAGACGGAGTATCACTTGAAATCGAAGAAGGAAAAACTTACGGTCTTGTTGGAGAATCAGGTTCTGGTAAATCAACAATCGGAAAATCGATTATTGGTCTAGAACACGTAACAAGCGGTAAAGTGATTTACGAAGGACAAGACGTAACAAACAAAGCACGTCGTCGTACTTCAGACTACAACCGTAACGTACAAATGATCTTCCAAGATTCACTATCAAGTTTTAACCCTAAAAAACGTATCTTAGATATCGTGGCTGAGCCATTAAGAAACTTCGAACGTTTATCTCCAGATGAAGAGAGAAAACGCGTGATTGAATTAATGGAAATCATCGGATTATCTGAAGAAGCATTATTAAAATATCCACACCAGTTCTCAGGTGGTCAAAGACAACGTATCGGTGTTGCTCGTGCCTTAGCAAGTAACCCACGTTTAATCATCGCCGACGAACCAGTATCAGCGTTAGACTTATCTGTACAAGCGCAAGTGTTAAACTACATGAAACGCATCCAAGATGAGTTCAACTTAAGTTACTTATTCATTTCCCATGACCTTGGGGTTGTGAAACATATGTGTGATGAGTTATTCATCATGTACCGTGGACGTTTCGTTGAAACAGGGAAATCGGAAGATATTTACGCGAACCCACAACATATCTATACTAAACGTCTATTGTCTGCCATTCCGGTTATCGATCCAGAAAACCGTGAAGCAAACAAACTACGTCGTAAAGAAGCTGAGAAATTCTACCAAGAAAATCAAAAACTTTACTACGATGAAAACGGTCGTGTGTTTGATTTACAAAAAATCTCTGACTCACACTTTGTTGCATTAAATCCAAAAGGAGGAAAATAATTATGTGGAAAACCATTTTACGTCGTGTGTTATTAATGTTGCCACAAATCTTCATCCTTAGTGTGCTAGCATTCTTAATCGCGAAGATGATGCCAGGGGATCCATTTACAGGTTTAATTACTCCAGAAACGGACCCAAATACAATTGAAGCTTTACGTGTGAAAGCTGGTTTCTATGATCCACTTCCTGTTCAATATTGGAACTGGATTTCAAAAGCATTCCGCGGAGACTTCGGTCAAAGTTATACTTACAAATATGAAGTAACAAAATTAATCGGTGAACGTATTGGTAACACAGTATGGTTATCATTATTAACATTGATTTTAACTTACTTAATTGCATTACCATTAGGGATGATTGCAGGTCGTTTCCAAAACTCTTGGGCTGACAAAGCAATCGTAGTATATACATTCATTACTTACTCAATCCCAGTATTCGTATTCGCGTTAGTTTTATTATGGTTGTTTGGTTATACATTAGGTTGGTTCCCAACTCGTGGATCTGTTGATTCAGATGTAGTTGCTGGAACACTTGGCTATTATGTAAACAAATTCCATCACATGATTTTACCAGCGTTTACGATGGCGATTCTTTCAACTACTGGTACGATTCAATATTTACGTACTGGGGTTATCGATGCGAAGAGCCAAGACTACGTTCGTACAGCACGTGCGAAAGGGGTTCCTGAAAATGTTGTGTTCAACCGCCACATCTTCCGTAACTCAATCTTGCCAATCGCAGCCTTCTTAGGATATGAATTCACTGGTTTAATCGGTGGTTCAGTGTTCATTGAAAACATCTTCTCATATCCTGGAATGGGGAACTTATTCGTAACATCAATCACAGGACGTGACTACTCAGTAATCTTAGCGTTACTATTACTCTTCGGTACAGCGACTCTTCTAGGTACGCTATTATCTGATATTATCATGAGTATTGTAGACCCACGTGTTCGTGTACAATAATAAAAGGAGGAGTAGCAAATGGAGCAAAATAATGTAAATACAGTTGAAGAAACTGTCGTTGAAGAAAGCACCGTATCTACACCGCCTGCTGGTTTTCAGGTTATTGTACGGGAGTTTTTAAAAGATAAAATAGCGCTTTTCGCGTTAATTTTACTAGCGTTGATTTTCTTAATCATCTTTGTCGGACCATTCTTTATCGACCAAGAAACTGCTTTGAAAGTTAATATCTTAGGTCGTTATAAAGCCCCAACAAACGCTCACGTTTTAGGGACCGACGAAAGTGGTCGTGACGTTTTAGCCTTATTAATCATTGGGGCTCGTAACTCAGTATTAATCGGTTTCTCAGTTACAATCTTGACATGTATCGTTGGTATCATCGTCGGATTGATTTCTGGTTACTACGGTAAATGGGTGGACACAACTTTAATGCGTGTCGTTGACTTTATCATGATCTTACCAACATTGATGATCATCATCGTGTTTGTTACAGTGATTCCAAACTACACAATGTTCCACTTCGTATTTATCATGACAGCCTTCTATTGGGTTGGTTCTGCTCGTTTATTCAGAACACGTACTCTTCAAGAAGCAAGCTTAGACTATGTAAATGCATCTAAGACATTAGGTTCAAGTGACTTACGAATCATGTTCCGTGAAATCTTGCCAAACTTAAGTTCATTAATTATCGTTAACTTAATCTTACGTTTAGCAGGGAACATCGGTATTGAAACAGGGTTAACTTACTTAGGTTTCGGTTTACCATTTACAACACCATCACTTGGTACATTAATCTCTGCAGCGAAAAATGCGGACATCATCGAACACAAATTATGGGTTTGGTTACCAGCCACAATCTTAATCTTAATCATGATGTTATGTATCAACTATGTTGGTCAAGCCTTACAACGTGCAGCGGACTCTCGCCAACGTTTAGGTTAATCTTTAAAATTAGAGAAGAGATTGAAGGAAACTTCAGTCTCTTTTTTTGTGCGCAAAAACTAGATATAGAAAAGATGTCAAAAATGGTATAATATAGATGGTAATTTAAAAGAGATTTTTATTAGAGGATGAATCATGAAGAGTAAGGCCATTATCAAAATGTATTTAATACCAACACTGCTTCAAATAACGGTTATCGCTGCATTGGTTGGAATACTGAAATTTAGAGGATTTGAATTAGGATATAATTCATTTTTAGGGATACTCTTTATTTCTTTAGCGGGTATATCATCTGCACTTTGGGGAATCGTTTATCAAGTTAAATGTCATTCCAAAAGGCCCTTAGAAATTTTAAAAGATTTTTTCAATATAAAGCAATCTGTAAAAAGCTATACATTAGTACTGATTTTTCTGATATTGGAGTTTTCTTCAGTAATAATCAATAGAGGATTTAAAATAGAAAGTCTATTTCTACCGTTCCTTCTTTTCCTTAAGGCGATTGTATTTGGCGGCATCGAAGAATTAGGGTGGAGATATTCATTTCAACCTGGTTTAGAGAAGAAGATTCCCTATATTGCTTCAACGCTGATTACTTTTGTGTGTTGGAGTGTATGGCATCTCTTGTTCTTTTATATTGATGGAAGTTTAGGGAACATTCATATTCTAGGGTTTTTACTAGGATTACTAACCAACTCTTTTATTCTTTCTGCATTATTTGCCTATTCCAACAGTCTATGGATCTGTGTGATGACACATGCACTGATAAATACATTCTCTCAAATAAGTATAAATGATAATATCTTTCTAGATTATATAGCAAAAGCAATTTGTATCTTCTTTGCGGTTTATTTATATCATGTATCCAAAAAGAAAAGGACTTTAGATAAGTAATAAATGATTATTTTACGAAACAGTAAACGGAATTGGTTTGCTGTTTTTTTAATGAATAGGAATACAAGGGAAGAGAATGAAGCTCCTAAAAAATCGGCCAAAATGAAGCAGTTCTTAGTATCTAATAGAGAAGAAAAGTGCAGGATTTCGGTGTTTGGTTGTGAAATAGGAGGGAATCTAGTAAAATAGAATATACAAATGGCGAAAGGAGTGGCCACGATGAAGGTTAGTGAATCGTTTGAGACTGTTTTAAAGAATCGTGATTTGAAGCTGGATAAGAAAGATTTAGGCGATGGCGGCATCGCATTTCTTGGTCTGTATTCAGAAGGAGAAGCCGAGTTTCCGTTTAGCGTCGTATTTGATGATAGCGAGGACCGTACCGATTACCAAATCACATATGAAGGAATCGGGAATGGAAAAGACTTTGGCTTAGATTTATTTGATGTGCTCTATTCCATTAATCGCTTGAACCAGGAGTTAGTGGCCTACTATACGCTACTCGTGGATTCAGACGGCGAGCTCTTTATTCGCTATGTGGGTCGTGTAACTCCATTTGAAACTTTCACCTTGTATGAATTACTTGTGATTGGTTCAAAAATTGCCTCAGAAGTACGTAGAACATTATTAGAGTTAAAGGATGAGAACGATAGTTAAGAAGTATTCCCATTTGTTAAAGCCATTCGACATTATTATTGTGCTCGTGTTATTGGCACTATCATTTTTACCAAATGCCATCTTTGCTTATCAACAAGCAACGAGAAAAGAAGAAGCAAAAATTTACTCGATTCTCACGATTGACGGAGAAGAAATCGAGCGCTTTGAACTCAGTGAAAATACACCACATGATGAGTTCATCTACTTCCCGCATGACGATCAATATAATATTATTGAAATCGATGGAACCCGTATCCGTGACAAGGAGGATAATAGTCCAGACCAAATCGCGGTGCAAACAGGTTGGATTTCCCAGCCAGGTCAGACCAGTATCTGCTTGCCACATGGGTTGATGATTGAGATTATCTCAACAGAGCCTGCTACTAGTGATAATGACACCATTATCCCGTTATAAAACAATGTAAAGTTCGCTATAGTCATGGCGAACTTTTTTTGATTCCGCGACTGTTCCCGTTCCAAGGAGGAGAGCATTTTGCCCGTTGCCTTTGCAGTGCGCCAAATGGACTAAAATCACGCAGCACATTTTTTATTCCATATTCTTTCGTGCATTCATAAAAATGAGAGCACTACTACGTAAGAATTTCTCTTTGAAGTAGACGATGAGAAGAATCGAGCGGATTTTATAATAGCAGTAATGGG